>CAMATV010000540.1 GCA_945861235.1 Opitutus sp. GAS368 | reverse complement strand
ATGTTGTCGTCGTTGCCGGTGTAGAGGGCAACGTCGTCGCGGCCGGCAGTGAGGACGGCGCGGATGACGTCGAGTGTGCGGTAGCGGTTGAACGGGGCAATTTTGATGGCGACAAGTTCCGGGATGTCGGCGAACGCGCGCCAGAACGTATAACTGAAAACGCGGCCGCCAACGGCGGGTTGCAGATAGAATCCGATGAGTGGAATCTCTCGGGCTACGGCGCGACAGTGGGCGAGGATTTTTTTCTCGGTATCGGTGGGGGCGGTCCAGGCGCCGAGGCTGAGGAGGCCGGCGTGATAGCCGAGGGCACGGGCGGTGTGCGCTTCCGCGAGGGCTTGCGGGGTGCGGCCGCAGAGGCCGGCGATGAGCGCGAACGGACGCGGCTGAGGCTGGGCGCGAGTGGGCGGCGGAGCCGAGAGCCACGCGGCGGTGGTTTCGGCTGCGAGGCGGAGGACGGGTTTGTAGAGTGCGATGTGGGGATCGCGGATGGCGAACTGGGTGGAGTGAACGCCGACGGCAAGTCCGCCGGTACCGGCGTCGAGATAGTAGCGGACGAGGGCGCGTTGGTGGGTTTCGTCCCAGCGGCGGCTGCGGGTGAGCGCGAGCGGAAGGGCGGGGATGAGTTGGCCGGCGCGGAGGTGGGAGCGGAGGGCGGGGGGGAGCACGGCGGCGACGGAAGGCAGGAGACGGGAGAAGCGGGCGGAAATCAGTAGCGACCGTCGCGACGTTCGAAGCCGGTGGGTTTGCCCCACGTTTCGCCGCCGGCGCGGAGCCACTCGACGATCCAGTGCATCATGGTGTCGATGGCGGTGATGGGTGCACCGAAGAGTTGGTGGGAACGGGTGGCGTTGTTGAGCCAAGCGGTGGCGGCTTCAGCGCCGGTCACGCTCCCGGCCACGCCGGCGATGGCGCCGAAGCGGTGGACGAGATCGCGCACGGAAAGAATCTCGGCGCCAGTGATGTTAATGGGCACGGCGGGCGAACCGGCGAGTTCGAGCGCTTGGATGCTGTGGGCGACGGCGTCGGTCTGCCAGATGACGTTGACGTAGCCCATCGTGACGTCGACGGGTTGGTGGGCGAGGACGCGTTGAGCAATGTCGACCAGCAGGCCGTAGCGGAACTCGACGGCGTAGTTGAGGCGAATCAGTGCGACCGGGTTGCCTTGCTCTGCCGCCGCGGCCGCAAAGACTTCCTCGCGGGCTAGACAGGAGGCCGCGTAGTCCCCAATGGGCGCGGGGGGCGTCTGCTCCGTCGCACCGCCTGATGCGGAGGTCACAAAAGGGTAAACGCAACCGGAGGAAAACGCGACGATGCGGGAGCGAGGGAAGCGGGCGGCAACGCGACGGGGCAGCTCGATGTTGACGGCGTGCAGCAGATCGAGGGACGAAGCGGTGCCAAATTTTACTCCGGCGAGGAAAAATATGGTGGGAGCGTCAGGCAACGCCGCGAGGCCAGCGGGATCGGTGAGATCACACGCCAAGGATTCGATACCGCGCGAACTGAAAGCGGCGCGGTCACGCAGAGTGTTGAAGCGGGAGACGGCAATGACGCGATCGTTGCGTCCGAGTTCATTGAGCGTGCGCCGGAGCATGATTGCGAGATGGAGGCCAATCTTGCCGCCAGCGCCGAGCACGAGAAATGGACCGGGAGTGCGGTCCAGCACTGCCCTGACGAGAGGCGTGGGCCGGGCGAGAAAGTCGTCCACCGACTCCGCAGTGCACGGCAGGCGCGGGGGGGCCGACTGAAGCGAAGGGGAAACGGTCATCGAGTAACCAAGCAGTTATCAATAAGCCCGCGCGCACAAGGGGATTTTTTTGAGCGGTCGTGAGATGGAATGCTCTTGCGCATCCACCTGAAAACATGGTGCCCGGGACCGGACTCGAACCGGCACTTCCTTTCGGAAATCTGATTTTAAGTCAGAAGCGTCTGCCATTTCGCCACCCGGGCAACACCGCGGTGACCTTGAGAGCTACGTTCGAGAATTGCGAGCCAAACCAAAGTGAGTCAATGTTGAGCCTTGCCCGGGGCCGATCGCGTGACCACGTTGCGCGCCAGTGAAAATTGGATTTCTCGGCGGGAGTTTCGATCCTGTCCATTTTGGCCACCTGATGGCCGCACAAGACGCCTACGAGCAGCACAAGCTGGACCGGCTCATTCTCGTGCCCGCTGCCCAAGCGCCGCTCAAGCCTCATGACGTGCAGTCGTCCATTGAGGCTAGGCTGGCGATGCTGCGCGCGGCAGTCGAGTGGGACCGCAGATTTGAGATTTCCGATGTCGAACTTCGACGTGGCGGGGTAAGCTACACGATCGACTCGGCTCGCTACTTTCGGGCGCTGTATCCGCATGATGAACTTTATTGGATCATTGGCGGTGACCAGTTGCCGAAATTGCATCTCTGGAAAGATATCAATGAGCTCGTTGGCCTGATGGAGTTTATTTTTCTGGAACGTCCAAGCTTCCAGGTGCGGGCCCATCCGGAGATCCCGGGCCTGCGCTTACACCGTTGCGATGGGCACCTCTTGGCGATCAACTCCACTGAGTTGAGAGAGCGAACGCGCCGAGGGTTGGCCTTGGATTATTTTGTGCCGCACAAGGCCATTGTTTACATTAAGGAAAAGGGATTGTATCGCGTCTCTTCATGAAATCGAAACCGAAAAAACAAGCGACGCTTGAGCTGGTAAAACTTTGCTGTCGCGCACTCGACGATAAAAAAGCGGGGGATTTACGAGTGCTGGATGTTAGTGATCAATCGTCAATTACGGATTACTTGATCATTGCCACCGCCACGTCTGATCCGCACCTGCGGGCCTTGCGTGTTGAGCTGGAGAAAGTAATCGATGCCACGCGGACGCGAATTGTCGGCATCGAAACGTCGCTGGAAAGCGGCTGGACGGTGGTCGATGTGTTCGACCTCATGGTGCACCTTTTCTCGGCTGACCGGCGTGCTCATTACGGGCTCGAGAATCTTTGGAAGGATGCGGTCGACGTCTCGGTCGCCAAAAT
>CAMATV010000539.1 GCA_945861235.1 Opitutus sp. GAS368 | reverse complement strand
CGCGAATTGCTGAAAGGTCAGGCGCTGCTCCACGAGTGGTTCACTTCCCCCGGACTGGTGGCGGAGCTGGCGGAGAAACTCGCGGGCAAGCTCGGTCTGCCGCCCGAACGCACGCCGCTTTTCCTCGTTTACAAGCGCCGCGCCCGGCTTGTGTCGCCGTTGCCGTTGCCCGCCCGCGTCTGCCGCGATCCTGACGACGACCTCGTCCTGGCCACGGCGTTGGCGGCGCAGGCCGACGTCATCATCACGGGTGACAAGGACCTGCTGACGCTCAAGACCCACGGCGGCGTTCGCATCCGCAGCCCGCGCCAATTCATGGACGCTCCGAAAGCCTGATCCGTTCGCCCGCTCCTTTTTCAACCATCAGGCGCGAGCTTGCGCAGTGGAGGAACGCCGGTCGGCGGGTTGGCACACGGGGCGTGGGTATCGCCTGTCTGCTTGAGTGATAAAGATTGAAGTTATGCCTCATAATCAGCGATATTGTGAGTGATAAACCGTCGCGTTTTCGCTCATGCCCACCCCACCCATTTGGAACTGGCAGCAGAAAAGCTGGCCGGACTTTCGCTATCCGCCGGAAAAACTTGCCCGTCTAGAGGCTGACTTTCTCCTGCATTCGGGTGTCGTCAGCGGCGCTCTTAAACACGTCAGCGCAGATGATCGGGCGTTGCTCACGGTCGACCTCATCGGCGAAGAAGCTATGACCACGTCGGAGATCGAAGGTGAGATCCTTGATCGCGCGAGCTTGCAGTCCTCGATCCGGCGAAACTTCGGCCTGACCACCGACCATCGCAAGGTGCCGCCGGCGGAGCAGGGGATTGCCCAGATGATGGTGGAGCTATATCGCCGTTTTGATGACGCGCTCTCCCATGAGTTGCTCTGCCGCTGGCATGCGCTGCTCATGAATGGCAGACAGGATCTCGCCGAAGTGGGTGCCTACCGCACCGGCAAAAGCCCGATGCAGATTGTGTCTGGTTCGATTCATGAACCGCAGGTGCATTTCGAGGCCCCGCCCTCCATGGCCGTGCCGCAGGAGATGAATCGCTTCATCCGCTGGTTCAACACCACGTCACCGGAGGGCACGGCACCCCTGCCCATTCTCGCCCGCGCCGGTATCGCTCATCTGTGGTTTGTTTCGATTCATCCCTTTGAAGATGGAAACGGAAGGATCGGGCGTGCCATTGCCGAGAAGGTCCTGTCGCAAGGCCTTGGCGCCGCCACCCTGGTTGCTCTCTCCAGTGCGCTCAATCGCCGTCGAAAGGTTTATTACGAGACGCTGGAACGTAGCAACCGGGGCATGGATGTGACCGCGTGGCTGATCTATTTCGCCGAAACCGCCCTCGTCGCCCAGCGGCACACGCAGGAGACGATCGACTTCGTCATCGCGAAGATGAAGCTCTTCGATCAGCTGCGCGGCCAGCTCAATTCCCGTCAGGAAAAGGTCCTGTTGCGTTTGTTCCGCGAGGGCCCCGGAGGTTTCCAAGGCGGTCTCAGCGCCGAGAAATATATCCGCCTCACCACGACCTCGCGCGCGACCGCGACGCGCGATCTTCAGGACTTGGTGGACAAGAAGGCCCTCACCCGCACCGGGGCTCTGAAGAGCACCCGGTATCACCTGCGTTTGAAGCCCGAGTCGCCGGCGTTGCGCTCGACTTGACCAATGCTTACCGCGTTTTCCCGCAACGCTCCGGAGCAGAATCGGTGGTGGCGGAGGCTGAAATCACTTTTCGTTGCTGACCCTTTCCGGCTTTCCGCCGCTGCCCGCCCGCGTCTGCCGCGATCCTGATGACGACCTCGTCCTAGCCACGGCGTTGGCGGCGCAGGCCGACGTCATCATCACGGGTGACAAGGATCTGCTGGCGCTCAGACCCACGGCGGCGTTCGCATCCGCAGCCCGCGCCAATTCATGGACGCTCCGAAAGCCTGATCCTCAGGCGAGACGAGCGTCGCATCGGTGTATCCGCAGGGACCTGAGTGCGAACGGCGGGAGGGTGCGGAAGCGGGATTGGGAACGCCGCTGTGGGACAGGCTGCCGAGCCCTGCCGGCCGGTGGCGCGCCGTGCGGCCAACACGAGCGAGCGACGGCAGGAAAAAGGGGACGCGTTCATCGCTTTACCCCAAACCCCAAAGCCAGACCCCGATCGGCTGCACCGTTCGGCTGCATTGTCGAAAGTCGCGACGTGTCCCCGTCGGGACTGCCCAGGACCGCTCGAATGGACCTTTTCCGAACGGCGGAGTGGAACTCCGCACCTCCCGTCGGGCCAGGCTCACCCGGCTCGCCCGAGTATCGTCTTGCCCACGTGGCAGACGCGTCATACGTTAGCCGAGTGATGGAAACCCTCTCTGTGAAACTCCCCGAATCGCTGGCCAAGTGGCTGATCGATGAAGCCAACAGCACCCGGCGCTCCCGCTCGGACCTCGTGCGCGAGGCTTTGGAGCTGCGGCGCCAGGGAAATGGGCGAACGCCGAAGAAACGCATCACGATGGCCGATGCGATGGCTGATTTGCGCGGCACGGTCTCAGGCCCAACTGACCTTTCGACCAATCCAAAATACTTCGCTGACTTCGGCAAATGAGAGAGGTCGTCCTCCTCGATACGGGGCCGCTGGTCGCCTGGCTGTGTGATACCGATCAATGGCATGAATGGTCGGCGGACCAGTTTGGGAAGCTGGAGCCAGCGTTCATTACGTGTGAGGCGGTGCTCACGGAAGCCTGTTTCCTCTATGCGCGAGCGGGCGGCGATCCGGCGAAAATTATCGGAAAGGTGCGTCACGGCTTGCTCGACGCGACGTTCACGCTCGCTTCCGAAGCCGCCGCCATCGAGCTGCTCCTGCAGCGCTACGCCGACACGCCCATGTCGCTCGCCGATGCCTGTCTGGTGCGGCTCTCCGAGGTGCACAAGGACTGCCGCGTGCTCACGCTGGACAAACACTTCAAGCACTACCGGCGCTACGGCCGGTCCGTGATCCCGCTCATCAGTCCGTGGTGATGGGGCGGTCGTCGTTC
>CAMATV010000538.1 GCA_945861235.1 Opitutus sp. GAS368 | reverse complement strand
AACAAGACGGAGGTGACCCGCACCAAGGCGACGCCCTCGCAACTGGCGGCGGTCGGGATCACCACGCCGCTCTTTGATCTGACGGAGCGCATCCGGATGGAAAAGGGTCAGCCGAAGGACATCATCAATCTCTCGGCCGGCTATGATTTGCGGAAGTGGTCGTTCCTCGCGCGCACGGTGCGCTACGGCGAAGTGCAATCGGTGCAGCTGGCGGGCGCGTCGTCGGCGCAGATTGCCGCGATTACGCCCGGTTACTCGACCTATCTCATGCCGACCGATCCGGTGGGAGCGAACAGCCAGCTCGTGCAGCGCTTGGGTGCGAAGTGGATCACCGATCTCGACGCGACCTATCGTTACTCGAAGCAGCTGACGTTTTCCGTGGGTGCGAACAACGTGACGAATACGTTGCCGCATAAGACGATTGGCACGGTCGTTTCCGGTGGCACGGTCTTTGCCGGCAATGACAACCAAGGCAGCCTGCCGTATTTGTTGAATCCGACGCCGTATGGTTTCAACGGCGCATTCTACTACACGAAGGTGAGCTACAAGTTCTGAGCTGAGTGAAGCTAAGTTGACCTGACACAGCCGGAGAAAATCGGCTGAGTGCTGGGTGGATGGCGAATTTTGCGCGAAGCGCGGGGCCCACAAGGCTCCGCGTTTTTTCTGCGAACTTGGTCAGAGTGTCCGAGGAGCGCAGCGCGGTTTCCCGCAAGGATGGAGGCGGGCTTTAGGCCGAATGGCGCTCAAGTCTTTTCCGAGTGCTGTGAGCAGCTGCCATCGCGGATTTAGCAGGCGGCGTGGATTTTTGGCAGAGGAATGGGTGGCAGAGGAATGAACGGCCAAGGAATTTATTCCCCTGCCACTTATTCCTCTGATCAAAGAATGCGCCGCCGAACGCAGGGACGGTTTTGTAGGCGAGGGTGGTGCCCTCGGCGGGCATCCGCAGCGTGGTCGCGGCGATCCGGGTCGGGGGTGTTTGAGCCGAGGTGACGGTGGCGGAGTGTCGGAGGAGAGCGAGGACGAGAAAGAGAACGAGAGCGATGGGGCGAGGACGAGAGAAGGGCATCGGAAAGGGTGGCGGCGACGGTGAGCGCCGCTGCGGGCATGACAGTCGAAGACGCGAAACCCGCCAGTGGGCGGAGTTGCGACGCGAGGTCGCAACCACCTTCGGGCTGAATCGGACGGTGGTGCTCAGAGCGCCACGTCTTCGTAGATCTCGGCGAGGGTCATCGCTTGCTGGACGGAGCGGAATTCGATGAGCGATTCCGGGGCGGTAAAAATTTCTCCCGCCCAGCCGGTGGCGCGGCGGAAGATCGTCACCTCGCGGCAGTCCTGCGCGACGAGGATGTATTCCTCCAGCGTCTGGACCTGGAGGTAGTTCATCTTTTTCTCGCGGCGGTCGATCATCTCGGTCGAGGGAGAGAGGACTTCGACGATGAGGGTGGGGAGGAGCACAAACTGGCGCTGGACGCCCGTCGGGTGGCAGGAGACGACGACGTCGGGATAGTAAAAAATATCCTCGCGGGAGGCTTCGAGGCGGACCTTCACGTTTTCGATGAAGACCTTGCAGGGGCCGCTGCGGAGTTTGGTGCGGAGGTGGGAGGCGATACTGAGCGCGATCCGATTGTGCGTCGTCGTTCCGCCGCTCATCGCGTGGATGGCACCGCCGATGTATTCGTGGCGCACGGCGCTCGTCTCCTCGAAGGCGAGGTAGTCGGCGACGGAGAGGGGGAGGACTTGGACGGCTTCCATGGCGGGGAACGTGGTGGTGGTAAGGCTAAATTCAAGTCCTGCGCAGTGGGCGTGGGCCGACGTGAGACTGGAGCGGCGCAGGTTGCGACACGTCGATGCGAGCTGCTTCGCGGGGGGCCATACGGCGGTTGGGAAACCGCCGCTCCGTTCGGAGCGCGGTTAGGTTGACCGCGCTGTCCCGGGTCACTGCGCTGGCGTGAGGCGCGCGATCCGCTCGCGGAAGAGCACATAGAGCGCTCCGTCTGGTCCACCGATCACGTGGCGGATGCGGTTGCTGTCCGTCTCGCCCTTAAAGATGACTTCCTGGCTCACGAGCTTGTTGCCCTTGAGTTCGAGGCGGCGCAGCTCCTTCGCGGCGAGCGACGCGACGAACAGGCTGTTTTTCCACTGCGGGAATAGATCGCCCGCATAGAAACTCACGCCGCACGGCGCGATTGACGGCAGCCAGTAGGTCACCGGTTGCTCCATGCCTGCTTTGGTGGTGCCTTCGCTGCCCGGCATGGGCGAGCCGGCGTAGTCCATCCCCCAGGTGATGACGGGCCAGCCGTAATTGCGGCCGGGGAGCACGAGATTCGCTTCGTCGCCGCCGCGCGGGCCGTGTTCGAGATCGTAAAGATCGCCGGTGCTCGGATTCATCGCGAGGCCCTGCGGGTTGCGATGGCCGTAGCTCCAGATCGAGGGGAAGGCCTTGGGGTCCTTCGCAAACGGATTGTCGGCGGGCACGG
Organism: Opitutus sp. GAS368; assembly: GCA_945861235.1. Classification (GTDB taxonomy): domain Bacteria; phylum Verrucomicrobiota; class Verrucomicrobiia; order Opitutales; family Opitutaceae; genus GAS368. The sequence continues at coordinate 532 of CAMATV010000538.1, read as the reverse complement.
TGCCGTCGTCTTTCAGGCGGTGAACTTTGCCCATCGCGACGCCGAGGTTCTGCGCATTCGCCCCGTTGCCGCGGTCGCCGATGGGGAAGAAGAGGTGCCCCTTGCCGTCGAACACAATGCGGCCGCCGAAGTGGTTGCCGCCGCTGGGATACATTTCCACAGGCGCCTGGAAAATCGTCTGCTGCTCCACGAGTGCATTACCCTTGATTTTTCCGCGGATGATCCGCGTGAGGCTGACCGGCTTGCCGTCGCGGGTCTGGGGATCACTGAAAGCGAAATAAAGCCAGCCGTTCTTCGCGTAGTCGGGATGGGGCACGACATCGTAGAGGCCGGCTTGACCGCCGGTGTCGACCGCGGGGAGGCCGAGGAGCGGGCGCGCGGCACGTTTGCCCTTATCGATCAGGTAGGCGTAGCCGAGCTTTTCCGTGACGATGGCCTTGTCGGCGCCGAGAAACGCGAGCGACCACGGCTCGACGAGATCGGCGACCCACGTATCGACGTGAAAATTATGGAGCTGGCTCTTACCGTCGAA
>CAMATV010000537.1 GCA_945861235.1 Opitutus sp. GAS368 | reverse complement strand
GAACGCCACGAAGACCCCCGTGTAGGTCAGCATGCGCAGTGGCAGGTGTGAAAAACTAAAAAGCCCGTCGAGCGCGTAGCGCACCAGCCGCCGCAAGGTTTGTTGCGGCTGGCCCGCAGCCCGCTCCTCGCGGTCGTAGAGCACGTCGGTGGTCGGGAAGCCGATCCAAGCACGCAGGCCGGGGAAAAAACGGTGGCGCTCCGGCAATTGGTGAAACGCCTCGATGGCATCATGGCCGATCAAGCCAAACGTGCCACTGTTGGGCTCCACCGGAAAGTCGGAGAGCCGGCCGAAGACACCGTGAAACAAATCGAAGCCCACGCGGCGCAGGCCGGTTTCGGCCCGCGTGCGACGGGTCGCGCGGACGATTTCGGCACCGGCGCGCCACGCGGCGACGAGTTGGGGGATGACCTCGGGTGGATCTTGGAGGTCGGCATCCATCGTCACGATCGCGTCCGCCTGGCGTGCATACGCGAGGCCTGCGGCCAGTGCGGCCTGAAAACCAAAGTTGCGTGAAAGCTCGACGAGCTCGAAGCGCGGGTCGGCCGCCGCCTGATCGCGGATCAGAACGGCCGAGCGGTCGCGACTGCCATCGTCGACGAGGACCGCGCGCCAAGCGCAGAGGGCGGGTTGCGCGCCAAAGATCGCGCAGAGGCGGGCAAAGAGCGCGGGCAGGACGGCCTCCTCGTTGAAGACAGGGATGACGATGGCAATGACTGGGAGGGGCGGCATGGACACGGGTCAGGGCGAAGAGGAAAGTTAAACCGAGGCTGATAATTACTGGCTTGGCGGCGAGCACAAGCGTGCGCTCAGAACGCTCGGATCGCGGCAACAGCCAGCGTTTCGCCTGCTCATACGTAGAACTTGAGCTCGGTCGAGTCCAGCGAGAGCGAGGCGGTTCGACGGCGCCAGAATGGCGGAAAATCAGCTGCGCTCTCTACGTGAAACTGCAACCGAGCGATCTCACCGTAACACTAGAGCGATCTCACCGTAACACTAGAGCGATTTCGTCTGCAGTCGGCGGGCGTTGAGCTGGAGAGCCGGATCCAAAAATGACGAAACATTTTCCGGAGATTGGTGCGAACCGGGGGCAAGGCACAGTTGCAAGAAAAACCTCCGGTTCAGGCGTTCGGTCACGTGATCGCGCGATTGCTCGCAACGACGGAGCGCGAGCACTTCGGTCAACTGCTCGTCGAAAAAATGACCTGCGCAGCGCGCGTCTCGGCGGGCGCAGCCTGCGCTACGGAGCGGAACTCCACGGTGAGTGAATCGCGTTGATTTGCCTGAGCGGTGCCCCGCCCTCGCACGTGCAGGCGCGCGAGCTGTGGAGAGGCTGGAGCGTGCGCCAGCGCGCCGGGCGACCCGGTTTGGTGGTCAACCGCGCCGACCCGCTGGCCTTCGACGTCAGTATGGGCCAACGGATCATCGACCGGGCGCTCGCGATCCTAGAACGGCTCGCCGTCGACGGCAAAACCCGGCGAGGCAGCGCGCCGCCTCGACGGCAGGGCCCTGCTGTTGTTCCCAGCGGTCAGACAACGGCTGCGCCTGAGCGTGGCGCAGAGTGCCCCGAGCAGAAAAGCAACGATATCCCCGCTTACCAGCCGCTGCTGGAAACCTACCCGTGCTCGCAGGCTGCCTCACCACCGCCGATCCGATGCCATGCTAGGAAGTGGCGGCGCGCGACACCACTCAGGAACGTAGCGCCGACGACCTCTTCGGGCTCAAAGGCAAACAGGAAGTCGTCCTCGCGCGAGCCACCCTGAAACTTTCCCGGGAATTGTTTATCTGAATACGACTCCGGCTGGAACAAGGCAGCAGCGCGGGTGGAGCGTTGCCACGTGCAGCGCAAAGCCGTCACTCCCGAAGAGGCCAGCCTGTGCGGCGGCCGGCAGTTTGTCGCCGTGTGGCGCGAGCGCCGCTCTCTCAAAATCGGCAAGGTCATAAAAACAGAGGAAGACTACGCCTCCGACGTCACCAGCGCCGAGCGCACCGCCTACAGCGCCAAGGAATGGATTGAGCCCATCCGCGGCCTTCGCGGCGCGGTCGAAAAACGCCCGCACCACCGGCGCGACGTCACCTTGGGCGAAGATGCTTTGCCCACCGCCAAGGCCGTCGGGCGCCGCGGCGCGCACGTTTTAGTCGCGCGGAGCAGCTGGTGCTCGGCATGTTCGATGGACAAAAGCATCGTGGCGAAGTGCAGCGCTCCGTGCCACGCTCGCTGCGCAACATGGACCACAAGCAAGCCGTAATCCTTCCGAAGCGAGCGGCGTGAGGCGTTGGCTCGGGGAACTTTTTTCCCCATCAGAGTAGGAAAACTATATCGCACACAAAACAGTTCAGCCCGCAACGGGTCGCTGTGCAGACGGCAGTTCCCACTGGCGGCCGGAACGGAATGCCCGGCGCCTCAGCCCCCCCGGCCCGGCGCGACGGACTATTTTGGGAACGTTTCGTTCAAACGCCCCCCAAAAAAAATGGAAGCGTCCCGATTCGCACCCACCGCACCCCAGCAGACGAAATAACCCCTCCCATCCCCGCATCGGTAATTCTTTTGCATTTCAGTCTTGCAGATTCGAATAGATGTCTTTCGTATGAGGTATCGCCTACAAGAAACAGAAAATTTAAGTAACGCTCTCATCCTCACGTCAGCTTTGCTCAATCATCTGTTTGACTTGATCGCGTCAACTTCTCGCCTACACCTCCTCGAAAAACCGCATACGAAAATGAAGAAAATCGCTTTAACCCTCCTTGCGGCCGCAACCACCGGCTCGCTCCTAAATGCCGCCCCATTTCTCGCGATCGGGGATGGCGCTGAATTGTTCGTTACGGGCACATTGGGCATCCGTGCAGACGATAACATCTACACCGTCGAGAAAGCCACCAGCGATACGATCTTCGATATCAATCCGGGCCTCGAAATTACTTTTGGAAAAGACGCCGCCCTCAAAGGCTCGCTAACGCTGGTGGATAGTTTCTCTAATTATTCTGATAACAGCAAATTGAACACCAACCTTTTTACTGGTGA
>CAMATV010000536.1 GCA_945861235.1 Opitutus sp. GAS368 | reverse complement strand
TACGCGGGTGAGAGCAAGGCGCAGTCGTGCTGCTTCGCGAGCGCCTGCCAGTGGAGATCGTAGGCGCCGGTCAGCCCTGATTTGCAGGAGCCTTCGCCGCAGCCGTGTTGGTGGACGATCACCCCGCGCAAGACTTTCACTCCGGGCGGCACCCAGACAGTGAAGTTCGCCGCGTAGACGAGTTCACCGGGCGTGGACGAGGCCTCATACTGTGCACGATAATAGGGCGGTTCGGCTGCGGGAAATACGGCGTAGGGCGATGGCTGCGCGCTGAGCGCGGTTGCCAGTGCGACCACGAGGAGAGCGAAGGAACGGGGCGAGCGCGTGAGGGGTTTCATGATCGGGGGTGCAGGTGAATGTTCGAAACGGCGACGGGCACGAGGCGAGACGCGGGATGGAGGGGTGAATTCGACGGACGACTCAGGTCAGTTTCTTGGCTTCGGCGACGAGCGGATGATCAAAGGCAGTGGCGTAGGCGTCGAGCGTGGAGGACTGCAAATGAAGTTGTCGGCCGGTTTCGCGCCAGTTGACGATGACGGCGAGGACTTCACGGAGAATGTTCATGAGGAGGCCCGGCGGATGCGTTGCGGTAGGCGTCGTTCGTCCAAGGTGAGCGCGAGTGCATCGGAGGCCGGCGCGGCGAGATTGGCGAGGCGGTCGTGCAACTCATGGTCTTTCTTTTTGAAGGCATGATGGCGGTCACGTGGCGCGGAGGACGCGCAGGCAGGCGGCGGGATGGGAGTGTAATTGTTCGTGGATTTCCGGGTGAGACACGCCGGGAAAGTGCTCCGGCAACAGCGCGAAGAGGGCGTTGCGCAGGAGCGCGACGCTGGCCAGCACGCCGACGTGGCGCGTGCGCGAATCATCCTCGCCCCAGACCGCATCGCGGCGCCAGTGATTGCGAATCTCGACGCCGCCCCAGTGGCCGCGCACCAGCGCCTGCCATTGCGCCGGCGTGTAATCGGCCGCCTCCGCGCTCGAGATGTAGTAACGCGTCTCGGTGACAGTGTTGCCCTTTTTCTTGTAGGTCGTGGCGCTGCGCACGACGACGATGCTGCGGGCGAAGGGAAACTCCGTCGCGCTCGCCTCGAAGGCAAAAGTGGCGAGGGCGCGCACTTCTACTCGGCCGCGACCGCAGGTCGTCTGGACAAAAAAGGGGGTGCCGGGCGCGCGTCCAACGCCGCTGCCGCCGCGTCCAACACCTGCGCCTGCGCGAGCAGCGAGGGTTGGTTGCCTTTGACGTGAAAAAGATACTCGCCGCCTTTTTCCACCACGGCGCGCGCGTTGGCTTTTTGGCAGTGCAACGCGTCGGCGGTGATGAGCTTGCCGTCGAGGGCCGGGATTTTTTCCAGCAGCGCGGTCGCGACGACCTGTTCACAGCGCGGCGTGCCTTCCTTTTGGTCGTAAACGGCGACGGCCTGCGGAGCGCCGTCTTCATGCTGCGCGAGCGTGAGCAGGCCGAGGTGGTCGCGGATCATTTTGCCGTCCATCGACAAGGCCTGCGGGAGTGTGCCCGCGTGCGCCAGCAGCCAGTCGCTCAAGAGCGCGGCAAACGCCGTGTGATCGAGCCGCCCGAGCACGGCATAGAAGACCCCGTAGCCGGGCACCTCGTAAAACCCCCGCGTGCCCGTGCGCAACGGCAGGCCGAGCAGCCGACGTTGTGGCGGACGCAGGGTCGTGGCGAAGCGCACGATCGCGGCGAGATCGCGCCGGCCCGCGAGGAGTGCCAGCGCGACCAACGTCAGCACCGCCCCGATACGGAAACGCGTGTTCTTGGCGCGCGGATCGGGCGCCTTTTGCAATACCTCGAAGAGCGAGAGCAGCTGCGGCTGGGCCACCGGCAAGACGCCGGACGGCGGCGCGACGACGCCCGGCCGACACTCGCCCGGCACCTCGGCCGCGCGCAGGTGGGCGCGGGCGCGCGGATCGAGCGCGAACAGCCACAACCGCTTCGGCCGCTCGTTGGCCACGTAGAAGTCGGCGCGGTGCCGACTGTAACCGGCGCTGCTCCCCACCGCCTCCCAGTTGCAGGCTTTGTAACAGGTGCCCTCATACGCCTCCGGATCGGTGAAGCTCTCGGCCAGGAGTGGGCGGTAGCCAAAGCTCTGCTGCCAATGCGCGGGCAGGGCACGCAGAGCGGCGGCGAGCGTTTGCGAGGCGAGATTGGGTGCGGCGTGTTGGTCGGCGAGCACGAGAAACCGGCGGTTTTGCACGACGAGTTTCAAGCGCTCGACGCGTTGGGTCGCGCTCCAGCCGAGCCACCGGTCGCGGTCCTTCAAGGCGTAACAAGACGGGCCCCACACGAGCAGGGCGGCGGGTGCCCCGCGCACGCGGACGACTTGGCGCAGGTAGTCGCCGACTGGCCGGCCGGCGCCGAGGTAGTGCCGCTCGGCGAGTTGGGCGTCGAACCACGCACAGTCGGCTGCCGCGACGACCTCCACCGTCAGTTCGCCGCGACTCGCCGCCACGGCCATCGTCCCCACGGGAATTTCGGCAGGAAGCAGGGCAGGGTTAGCGCATGAAGAGTTCATCCCATCCGAGCAGAGTCCGTCGGCCCGATTTTGTCTAGCCAAAAAGCAACTCCCGTTCCCATGCCTCACTTAGCGCGGTAGAAAAAAACACCATGGCAACTGGAGAATAAACAGTGCGGTCGCTAACGTGCCGACGGCGACGGTCGCGTCGCCGCGCTCGAGGCGCCACAGGGTGTCGCGACTCACCATGAGCCGGGAGGCCATGTCGGCGGTGGAAATGGCGCGCTTGCGTCGAGCGAGGGCCAGCTCACGCCCCAGCTTCCGGAGGGCATGCGCGGCGGGTAGCGGAAGGGGAGACGCGGTGGACATCGAGCATAGTGTCAGTTATAGCGGACGGTAAATTAAGAGAAGTCTGATATAGAGGACACAGACGAACAAAATGCCCGGTCGCCGCCCGGGCCGACAACCGGATTTTGCGAGGTCGATCTACTCTTTCTTCGCGGCGTTTTGGCGGGCGGGCGGGTTGCCGGACTGGGCGCCCTCGGCGGCGATGCCGGTGC
>CAMATV010000535.1 GCA_945861235.1 Opitutus sp. GAS368 | reverse complement strand
CGCGAGGGTCCGTCGAAAGTGGACATGGCAGGCGCGGGCGCGGTGCGCTTGATAAACGTGTAAAGGCTGCGGCGGTAGAGCGCGTCGCCGTGGTCTTGCACGTAGGTTTTGGTGTTGCTGCCGCCGAAGGCGACGGGTTCCCAGATGTTGATCGGCTGGTAGGGGCGGACGGGAGGGCCACCGATTTCGGGGCGGAGGAGACCACCGAGTGCGAGCGCTTGATCGCGGAGAACTTCGGCGTCGAGGCGGAGGCGCGAGGAGCGGGCGAGTAATTTGTTTTCGGGATCGAGCGAGAGGAGTTCCGGCGTGACGCGCGAATCTTGGCGGTAGGCGTGGGAGGAGACGAGGAGGCGGACAAAGGCTTTCACGTCCCAGCCGGTGCGCACGAGTTCGCTGGCGAGCCAGTCGAGTAGCTCAGGATGCGTCGGGGGATCGCCCTGCGTACCGAAATCGCCGGGGGTGCGGACAAGGCCGGCACCAAAGAGCTGTTGCCAAAAACGATTGGCGATGACGCGCGCGGTGAGGGGGTTTTTTGAATCAACGAGCCAGCGCGCGAGGTCGAGGCGGGAGGGACGTGCGCTGGTCGCGGCTAGCGGTGGGAGAAAGGCGGGCGTGGCGGGGGTGACCAGTTCGCCGGGTTTGTCGTATTGGCCGCGGAGCAAGATGGGCGCGGGGTGCGGCGTGGCGCGTTCACGGGAGACGAGCGAGGAGGGTAGCGTGCTTTCGTAGTGGGTGCGCTCGACGAGTAGCCGCCGAGCGGCGTTGGCCTCAGGCTCAAGCGTCGCGCGGAGTGGACCCATAATGAAGTCGCGGTGGAATTGCACGACGCGGACCTTCTCCTCGGTCGTCTGCTGTGTGCCCGAAAGTCCGATGAGGAAAATGGCTTCGTGCGGTAACGGCAGGCCTGCCTCGGCGCGGCCGAAATTCCGTAGTCCGGTAACCCACGCGCCGGAGTTCAGCAGCGGATCGACGGCGGCACTCGGGCTGGTGCAGGCGGTGCCGATGTGATCCCACCACCCGGCACCGTCGCTCTGCGCGACGAGGAGTCCGGAGTAGGGCTTGTCTTTCGCGAGGCCCGTGGCGTCGGCGTCGATTTCGAGCCGCGTGTAGGCGCCGGGGGCGGGCATCGGGCCGGCGACGATGGCGTCCTTCGCCACCTCGGGGCCAAAGGCGGCGGGATCTCCCCAAATCACGCGCTTGGTTTTTTGCTCGCTGATAAACTGGAGGCTCACGGCGCGTGGCGGTTGAGCACGATCGGCTTGAAAATAGGCAAACGCTTTCGCGGTCGTGCGCACGATGAGCAGCAACTCGCCGCCGCCAAAATTGACCGGCCGTTCCCGGCTGCCCTCGAGGTGCAGGGCGCGCTGGCCGCCGACGACAGGCACGCCGGGGCCCGTGCGCCACTCGCCGGCGGGTGCAGCTTTGCCGTAGTTAATCGCGTAGGGTGTATCGGCGTCCTCGGCCCAGACGACTTCGTAGCTGACGGGGGTGGTGCGCTTGGCGGGAGCCTGTTTCGGCTTCGCGGGTGAGAGCGTGTCGGTGTCGTCGTCGGTGTCGACCTTGGCCGCATTGGCCACAACTTCGGCGATCTCGTTGGATTTCTCTTTTTCTTTCTGAACTTTTTCGGCGGCTTCGGCCTTAGCGGAAAGTGCGGCAGCGAGCGGTGGAAAAGCAGCGTCGATGGCGTTCAAACGGGCCTGCACTGTGGCGTCGCCGAGGACGACCAGTGGGCCGGGCTTGGGGATGTTGCCGTCCCAGACGCGGTCGGCGAGGCCCTTGAAGAAGGCGCCGAGCGAGTAATAGTCGCGTTGCGAAATCGGATCGAATTTGTGGTCGTGGCACTGCGCGCAGCCCGCGGTGAGCCCGAGCCAGACGGTCGCGGTGGTGTTGATGCGGTCGATATTATTGCGGGCCTCGGCTTCTTCCTCGATGGAGCCGCCCTCGGACGTGGTGAGGTGGTTGCGGTTGTAGCCGGACGCGACGAGTTGATCGATGCGCGGATTGGGCAGCAAATCACCGGCGAGTTGCTCAATCGTGAATTGATCGAAAGGTAAATTGCGGTTGAGGGCCGACGCGACCCAGTCGCGGTAGGGCCAGATGGTGCGGACGTTGTCGAGATGGAGGCCGTGGGAGTCGGCGTAGCGCACGGCGTCGAGCCAGGTGCGCGCGAAATGCTCGCCGAAGCGCGGGGAGGCGAGGAGCCGCGTGACCACGCGGTCGAACGCCGCTTCGCGGCGAGTCGACGTGGCAGCGGGGGAAGTTGCCGCGGTGGTCGGCGGGTAGTCCGCGAGGAAGGCGTCGAGCTCGGCCGGAGTTGGCGGGAGTCCGGTGAGATCGAGGGTGAGGCGGCGGAGGAGAGCTTCGCGCGGGGCTTCGGGAGCGAGGGTGAGTTGGTGGCGGCTGAGTTTCGCGGCGATGAAGTGATCAATCGCGCCGCCGTTTTCTTTGGCACCGGCCAAGGGGGACGGGAGGGCGGGGCGGGCGACGGGCTCGAAGGCCCAGTGGTTTTGGTAGACAGCGCCCTGTTCGATCCAGCGCTTGAGGAGTGCACGTTGCGCGGGCGACAGCGGTTTTTTGTGCGAGTCGGGCGGCGGCATAACCTCGTCGGGATCTTGGCTGAGGACGCGTTGCCACGCCTCAGAATTCGCAAGGTCACCGGGCACGATGGCGCGGACACCGCGGCGGTCGGCGGTGGCGGAGTCGAATTGGTCGAGGCGGAGTTTGGCTTTGCGATCGCCGGCGTCGCTGCCGTGGCAGGCGAAACAATTATCGGCGAGGATCGGGCGGATGTGCTCGTTGTAGGTCACCTGGTCAACGGCCGCTGCGGACGCCGTCGAGATGAGGGCCAAAGTGCAAAGGGGGAGGCGAAGGAAGGGTAAGATCACGGGGACGAGGGGGGGAGGGAGTAAGGATTTGCGGGAATTGGTGGCACGTTAAGCTTAAACTTTCAAAAAGGCCGCTTTGTTTTTGATGTGAGCAAGCCGGAGGAGGTGCCGGATTTTCCGTGACGCGTCGACGGGAACGCATTCCGATGGG
>CAMATV010000534.1 GCA_945861235.1 Opitutus sp. GAS368 | reverse complement strand
TCGTTCGCATCGGGATAAAACAACAAATACGGCGGATTCATCACCCAAATACCGCCCGCGCCCTTGAGGGCCGCGGTCGCCATATTAAGCCCGGTGATCACGTCTTTGCGGGTCTCGTAGACCCCGTCGCCATCGCGGTCCTCAAACACCGTGACCTTATCCGCCCCTTTGACCCCACGCGGCGGCGGCTCGGGGACCTTGTCGAACTGCGCGCGGAGATGGTGATCGTAACCTGTAATTTTCAGCCCCGCCGGAAACGGATACTGGATATACTGCGTGACCCACAGACGTCCGCGTGAATCGAAACTCAGATACAAGGGTTGCACCACCTCTGGTTCCGCCGCGATCACGTCGATCGCGAGTCCGGGACGCAAGGTCATCGCTTTCACCGCCTCCGTCGCCGTGCGTGGTTGCGAGCCGTCCTTCAGCTGCCCGCGGCCGCCAAAGGTCTCCATGATTTTCTTCACCTCGGCATTGCCCGCCGGGGCCGGCGCAGCCACCGGCTCGGCGGCACAGAGCCCCGCAGTCACACTGACCAGTAAAGACATCGACCGAAGAAAAATCACGCGGGGCATGACCACCCTTTGCCAAGCCTTCCGCGCAATGTAGAGCCGAGAATTCGTTGGCTCCGCCCGCCGCTCAACGAACGTTTCGCTGCCGATCTGTTCAGCCTTGGTGCTGGGGACGTTGACGCGCGGCGACGTAATCCTCTGCCAGATCAAGAGCCAACCGACCGGGCAGCCCGCGTCGGTGGCGATTCGCGCAATGGATTTCGGCCAGTTCACGCCGACATGGGGAGGAAAGCCCCCATCACGTGGCACGGGCTTCCAGTCTGGGTGGCTGCTGCGGTGCCAAGAAAACTGCCCGCGCCCCCGCCCTCCGCCGTGCGTCGCTTCCGGCTCGCCTCACGCCCGCGTTACGACACGTTTCGCAACCTATGAAATTACGTTCTCTCCGCTCCCCTGCCCTCGCCGCGCTCCTCGCGTTTGCCGCGGGCTCCGTCGCCCGCGCCGACGAAGGCATGTGGCTCTATTCCGCCCCGCCGCGCGACCAGATCAAAAAGAAATACGGCTTCGATCTCACCGACGCATGGCTCGACCACCTCCGCCTTTCGTCCGTCCGTTTTAACAGCGGCGGCTCCGGCTCCTTCGTCAGCGGTGACGGTCTCGTCATCACCAATCACCATGTCGGCGCCGACGATCTCCAAAAACTTTCCGACGAAAAAAACAATTATCTCCGCGACGGATTCTACGCGAAAACCCCGGCCGACGAAAAGAAGTGCGTCGATCTCGAGCTCAACGTTCTCCAGACCATCGAAGACGTCACCCTGCGCGTAAATTCCGCGATCCCCGTCGGTGCCACCGGCGAGGCCGCCGTGCTCGCCCGCCGCAAGATCACCGCCGAAATCGAAAAAGAATCTCTCGCCAAGACCGGGCTCCGCAGCGACGTCGTCACTCTCTACCAAGGCGGCGCCTATCACCTCTATCGCTTCAAGAAATACACCGACATCCGCCTCGTCTTCGCCCCGGAGCAGGGCGTCGCGTTCTTCGGCGGCGATCCCGATAATTTCGAATATCCCCGCTACAACCTCGATGTGTGCTTTTTCCGCGTCTACGAAAACGGCCAGCCCGTTAAGTCCGCGCACTCCCTCAAGTGGTCCGCCAAAGGCGCCCAGGACGGCGAGCTCTCGTTCGTTTCGGGCCACCCCGGAACCACCCGCCGCCTACTCACGGTTCCAGAACTTGAATACATCCGCGACAACCAGTTTCCCTACCAGCTCGCGCTCCTGAAGCGCCGCGAAGTCCTCCTCTCGAACTGGGGCAACCGCGACGCCGAGAACGCCCGCCGCGCCAAAGATGAACTCTTCGGTATCCAAAATACCCGCAAAGCCCGGGACGGTGCCATCGCCGCACTGCATGATCCGGAATTCTTCGGCGCCAAAATCGCCGCCGAGGCCACTTTCAAGAAACACCTCGCCGATCGCGCCGACGGCCAAGACGCCCTCGCCGCGTTTGCCCGCATCGCGGACGCGCAAAAGGCCATCGCCAAGATTGCCACGCGCCAGCGCCTCCTCGAAGGCCTCGTCGCCTTCAATGCCGATTCCTACGGTCTGGCCCGCCACCTCCTCCGCGCCGGTGACGAACGCCCCAAGCCCAACGGCGAACGCCTCAAGGAATACTCCGATGCCCGCCGCGAGTCCTTCGAGCAGCAGCTGTTCTCCGACAAGCCCATCTACACGGACCTCGAAATCGTCACCTTGGCCGACTCCCTCACCTATCTCGTCGAGCAACTCGGCGTGGGCGACGCGGTCGTGAAGGCGGTCCTCGCTGGAAAATCGCCCCGCGCCCGCGCCGCCGAGTTGATCACCACCACGCAGGTCCGCGATGTCGCCTTCCGCAAAAAACTCTACGAGGGCGGGACCGCCACCGTCGCCGCCGCGAAGGATCCGCTCATCGAGGTCGCCCGTGCCGTTGACACCGAAGCTCGCGCGCTCCGCAAGACCCTCGAGTCCGCCGACGAGACCAAGCAGCAGGCCCAGGCCATCATCGGCAAAGCCCGCTTCGCCCTCGAAGGCGCGGGCAACTACCCGGACGCCACCTTCACGCTCCGCCTCAGCTACGGCCCAGTCACGGGCTACGAGGAAAACGGCCGGAAAATCCCTGCGCACACCACCTACGCCGGCCTCTACGAACGCAGCGCGAAGCAGGGCAACAAGGGCGACTTCGAACTCCCCGCCCGTTGGTTGCAGAAAAAGTCCGCCCTCAACCTCGCCACGCCCTTCAACTTCGTGAGCACCGCCGACATTATCGGCGGCAACTCCGGCAGCCCCAGCGTCAATCGCGCCGGCGAGTTCATCGGCATCATCTTCGACGGCAACCTCGCCTCCCTTTCCGGCGACTTCGGCTACGAAGACAAACAAGCCCGCGCCCTCAGCGTCGACAGCGCCGGCATTCTGGAGGCGCTGCGCAAAGTCTACGAAGTCCCCGCCCTCGTGAACGAGCTCGTCAACGGCAAGCGCTGATCAGGTCAGTCTGGT
>CAMATV010000533.1 GCA_945861235.1 Opitutus sp. GAS368 | reverse complement strand
GCCGACTTGCACGCCATCGGCCTGCTCAGCGATCTTGCGCTGTCGGCCCGGGCGGCACCGGAGCGCTTGGGCGATCTCTTGCAACGGATGCGGTCGCTCACCGAACGCACCGGCAAGGCAGCGCGCCACTGCACCAATCTGCTCGAAGCCGAGGATTTGCACGGAGATCTGGTGAACGACATGCGCCACGCGGCCACGCGCACCCTGGCGGACTTGGAACACTCAATCGAATTCGAGGGCGAGGCCGAGCTGCGGCAGCTCAGCCCCCGCAAACGGATCGACCTGCTCCTGTTTTATCAGGAAAGCCTGATCAATATCATCCGTCATTCCGGTGCGACGCGCGCGCATACGCGGCTGTCGGCGGCCGGAGGCGCGATCACGCTCGCGGTGACTGACAACGGTCGCGGCTTGGATGGCCAAGTGCCCGCGTCCCTGAATCGGCGGGCGCGCCTGTTGGGAGCCGAGGTCAAAGCTGGTCCATCGGAGGTGAAAGGTGCCTGCATCGTTTTGCGGTTCAAACGCCGCCGGTTTGGAATGTTTCCATGAAAAACAAAATCCGAGTCTTGGTGGTGGAGGACAATCCCCGCTACCGCGAGGTGATTGCCCTCGCTCTCAAACAGGAGCCGGACATCCAACTTGCCGGCGAGTTCGGCACCGCCGAGATCGCATTGCGCAGCTTGAAGGATCGATTCGGCGGGGAGTTGCCCGACCTGGTGCTCTTGGATCTGCACCTGCCGGGCATGGACGGACTCGAAGCACTGCCCCGGTTTCTCGCCGCCGCGCCCGCCGCCAAGATGATGATTCTCACCCAGTCGGACAATGAAGCCGATGTGTTGCGGGCGATTTCACTCGGAGCCTCCGGCTACCTGTTGAAGTCCTCCACCGTCGGCACGATCACCGACGGAATCCGATCGGTGATGAAGGGCGGCGCCTCACTCGATGCCGGCGTGGCCCGTTTTATCATTAACACGCTGAAAACCCGGCTGCCCAAAGCCGGGGCCGATGTTCTCCTCACCGGTCGGCAATTGGAGATTCTCACCCTGCTCAGTGGCGGATTCTTGAAGAAGGAAATCGCGGATCGTCTCCAGATCAGCTACGCGACCGTCGACGAACATGTCGCCCATATTTACGAACGGCTCGGCGTGCGCAACGCCCCGGCTGCGGTCAATCAGGCGCACCAGCTGGGCATTTTTCCCTCCGGCGGGCATCGAGACCGCCAACCGGGTATAGGTGGGTAATCAACGAAGCGCTGTCAGCGTGGGGGGCACTCGGAGTCTGCGCGCAGTCACTTGTCTTGAGTGGGCCGAACAGTGCGCGTTGCTGCGTTTCTTCGCGAACGACCGCTGGGTCTTCAGGCCAGCCCGGCCGACGTGGTCCCGCCTGTGGAGATATCTCGTCATCAATTCGCTTCATTCGCTTGAACCGCCATGGATGAAACCACGAACTTTTGAAGCGAATCAAACGGTGGCGGCTAGTTGGAAGACCTCGGGGATAACGAAAAATTGCCACCTTTCCTGCCAAGGTGCGATGGAAACAAGGTCGTTCCTTGTTTCCATCGATTAGTATTGATGGAAATAAGCTGCCTGTTTGTTTCGACGCATGAAAACAAGCCCCGCGCCCTCACCGGCGGGACGCTGGATCAAAACTCTAGCCGGCTACCGCGCCTTCCAGCCCTCCCCGTTGCCGCCAGTGATCGCGTGGACGCCGCAGTTGGTCCGCGTCCTTTCTCAAGCGGATCGCCTGCTTGGGCGCCTCGCCGGCGAGGGACGGCGACTCCCGAATCCTCATGTGCTGATTCGACCGTTTGTCCGTCGCGAAGCGGTCTATTCCAGCCGCATCGAGGGCACGCAAGCGACGTTGGGTGAATTGCTCGCCGCGGAGGCTGGCGCGACTCCCGAGCGCAGCCCTGAAGATTTGCGTGAAGTGGGCAATTACGTCGCGGCGCTTGAGCATGGTATGAAACGGCTGAAGCAACTCCCGCTTTCGCTCCGCCTAGTCCGCGAGCTGCACGAAAAATTGATGACCGGAGTCCGAGGGGTCCACGCCACGCCGGGTGAATTTCGCCGAACCCAGAATTGGATCGGCCGACCAGGTTGCACGTTGGCGGATGCGTCCTTTGTGCCGCCGCCGCCTGACGATCTTTTGGAGCACCTCGGTCGCTGGGAAGATTTTTTGTACGACGAGACCATTCCGCCACTCGTGCATGCCGCCTTAATGCACTATCAGTTCGAAGCCATCCACCCGTTTGTCGACGGCAACGGGCGTGTCGGGCGATTGCTCATCACTCTCTGCCTGTGTGCGCGTGGCGTCCTGCCCGAGCCGCTGCTCTATTTGTCGGCGTTTTTCGAGGCGACGAGGCATGACTATTACGACGGTCTGCGAGGGATCACGGAGCGAGGAGATTGGGCCGGGTGGATCGAATATTTCCTTAATGGAATCGCTCGGCAATCCGAAGACGCCCTGAGCCGCGCGGAAAGAATCAACCGACAGCTTGCCACCTGGCGCAACGACTTCGCCGGAGGCGGCTCGAAAGTCCCGCTGCAAATCATCGACCTCATCGGTGCCAATCCCTTCCTGACTCCGCGCGAGACCGAGCGCCGGCTGGGCGTGGCCTACAACACCGTGATGCGCGCCATCGTCGCATTGGAGGTTGGCGGCGTTTTGGCCAAAGTCGGTGACGGCAAGCGGGACCGCGTTTTTTGTGCCCGCGCGATTCTCGACATTCTGGATGAGCCAGCTCGCTTGGTGCCGGAACCACCCTCGACGCATCATCGGAAAAGCCGCGGATAATGGACTGACGCCTACCTTTCACGCATGAGATCAGCTTGCACCACCCGCTCAACCCGGCGACTCAAAGAGCGCTTTTCCATACGTGATACCAACGTCTCGTGATATTTGGATAATAGTCGAAACACCACTCGCTCACGCTCGCAGCTACCAGAAGTCAAAAACTCAAATGACGTTGGTTTAAGGCGGACTCCAAGGATTTGACCGTTGATTGAAATCGCCGGGAAATTTAGCGGATTTCGGAGCGGGAAAAA
>CAMATV010000532.1 GCA_945861235.1 Opitutus sp. GAS368 | reverse complement strand
GTCGCACCTGCGCCGGCCCCTGCGCCCAAAGTCCCCGCCGTTCCGCGCGAACTCGGTTGGCTCCCCGACTGCGTTTACACAGGAGATAAGTTCGAGAGTGGCCTCGCGTTCTTCGTCGACGCCGCCGGGCGCATTACGCGTTTCTCGCGCGAGCCGGCCGATCTCGAAATGGCGAAACGCCTTCCCGGTCAGGCGGCGCTCCCGGGCCTCGTCAACACCCACTCGCACGCCTGGCACCGCATTTTCCGCGGGCGCTTCGATCTGAAAGCGCACGCCGACCGCGAGGCCCTGGGGAACTGGCGTGAGCTGCACGACAAGGTGCTCGCGCGTCTCAGCGACGAGGATGTCTACGACGCCGCGCGCGAGGCCTTCATGGAAATGCTCCTCGCGGGCATCACGACCGTCGGCGAGTGTCACTTTCTCCATCATCAACCCGATGGCACGGCCCTGCCAGAAGTTGGCGGGATCGCGCACGCCGTCCTCCGCGCCGCGCACGATGTCGGTATCCGTATCGCCCTGCTGAACGGTGCCACCCTGCGCGCTGGTTTTGGCCAACCCGTCGGTTCAGCCTCGCCGCGGGTCCTGAGTGCCTCGGTCGAGGCCTTTACCCGTTCGACGGATCTGCTGTTTGCCCACGTTGAGAAAAATTTTCCCGGTGACGACGTCTGGGTCGGCGTCGCGCCGCACAGTCTCGGCGCGGTGCCGATCGATGCGCTCAAAGCGATCTCGGCCTACGCGCACGCGAAGCGCTGTCGCGTCCATCTCCAACTTGGCGAAACCGCTGCGGAGCACGCGTCATGCGTCGCTGAATACGGCCGCTCGCCTGCCGCGCTCCTCGCCGAGCATGCGCTACTCGACAAGCGGTTCACCGCCATCCACGGCGCGCATCTCAGCGACGATGATATCCGCACGCTCGGTTCCGCGCGGGTGACCGTCTGCGCCTGCCCGGCCTCGGAGTTGGCGGGCGGTGAAGGGGCGTTGCCCACGGCGAAGTTCCTCGCGGCCGGCGTCGTCCTCGCGCTCGGCACGGATGGTCAGCAACAGACCAATCTGCTCGACGATGCGCGGTTGCTGGAGTTTCAACTGCGCAGTGATCGGAAGCGGCCCGGTGCCTTCGCCACGGAAATGGCCGCGCCGTTGTTTCAGGCGGCGACCGTCACCGGTGCCCGCAGCCTCGGTGCGCCCGGCGGCGCGCTCGAAGTTGGCCGCCCTGCGGATTTCTTCACCGTCAACCTCTTTGATCCGTCCCTCGTCGGCACCTCGCCCGAGGGCTTACTCGGCGCGGTCGTGTTCGCCTCCAATCCTAGCGCGATCCGCGAAGTGTGGGTCGGCGCGCGCCAACGCGTAAGCGTTTGGAGGCATCCGCTGCAAAGCACGGTCGTCGGACGATTCACGGATTTGCAGAAAAAACTGTGGTCCAGTTGAGGCGTTGACCACATCGCGCAATCGCTTGTCCTCCCCCCAGATGTCATCTCCCGCTCTTCTCGTTTTGGCCGCCGGCATGGGCTCCCGCTACGGCGGGTTGAAACAAATCGACCCGGTCGGTCCTTCGGGTGAGACCGTGCTCGACTACGCCGTGTTCGATGCGCTTCGGGCCGGCTTCGGTCGCGTCGTGTTTGTGATCCGGCGCGATTTCGAGGAACTGTTTCGCACGCAAATTGGCGCGCGCTACGCGGGCAAGATCGCGGTCGACTATGTGTTCCAGTCGCTCGACGCCCTGCCGCCGGGCTTGACGTCGCCCGCCGGCCGCGAAAAACCTTGGGGCACCGGCCACGCCGTGTGGTGTGCGCGCGACGCGGTCAAAGAGAACTTCGCCGTTATCAATGCCGACGATTTTTACGGGGCCGATTCCTTCAATCGCCTCGCGAGTTTCCTCAAGTCGACACCTGCGGTGGCGATTGTCCGTGGTTACGATCCCATGTCAGGGCACAAGGCTCCGTCGCCCCTGCCGCTCTTCACCTCTGCTCCCGCCACAGAATTCGCGATCGTGGGCTTTCGTCTCGCCAATACCCTCTCCGAGCACGGGGCGGTCTCACGGGGCATTTGCGCCACCGACGCTGCTGGTCGCCTCGCGAGCATCTCGGAGACCCACGGCATCACGGCTGCGGAAGTCGGCGCGGAGCCCGGGAAAAAATTTCAGGGTGAAATGATCGTCTCAATGAACTGCTGGGGTTTTACGCCTGCAGTATTCACCGGACTCGATGGCCAGTTTCGGGAATTCCTCGCGTCGCGCGGCGGTGAGCTGAAGTCGGAATTCTATCTACCTGCAGCCGTCTCGACGATGATCGCGCGGGGTGAGACGACCGTGCGCGTGTTGCGGACCGACAGCGCGTGGTTTGGAATTACGTTTCGCGATGATAAGCCCCGCGTGCAAGCGGCTCTCGCAGAACTCGTCGGTGCCGGGCTCTACCCGGCTCGCCTCTGGTAAATTTGGTTGCGCGTCAGTAAAAACGATACAGCCGAACGTAGGGCTTTCGCTTGCCGCCGCTCCCGTGCCCACGCCCGAGGCGATCACCGTCGCTTGCCGACGCCCAACACCTTCGTCGGCGGCGATCTGCTTTTCTACAACCCTCTCGGCGGCCGCGTAACGACGGGCGAGGAGTCCGCGAAATGCCTCGAACTCGCGAAAAAATATTTCCAGGTGAAACTGCGCCGCGCGTAGCCCGCCGCCTGGTCTCCTAGTTTTCGGTCGCGTGGTGGGATGGCGGAGCGTGCACCGGCTGGAAGGTGGCCACGAATTTTCGCTCGTCGCACGGGCGATTCCGCTCGTACTCGCTGACGCAGCGGAATGTTTTTACAAAAATACCGCTATCCCGCTCCTCTCAATCCCATGAAAACGCTTCCTCCCGTGAATCAGAAAACGCTTCTCCGCGATTGGCGGGTGCTCTGCGAAGACATTGGCGAGCGGCGGGCCGGGTCGAGCGCGGAGCGGCGCGCGGCTGAATTCGTGGCGCGGCGTTGGACGGGACTCGGACTCACATCGGTGGCGATCGAGGAGTTTCCCTGCACGAGTCTCGTGAGCGCCCGCAGCCGCGTGCAGGC
>CAMATV010000531.1 GCA_945861235.1 Opitutus sp. GAS368 | reverse complement strand
AACCCCATGTCGAGCATCCGGTCTACCTCATCGAGGATGAGAATGGTGATGTCACGGAGGCTGATTTCGCCGGTTTTGAGGTAGTCCACCAGGCGGCCCGGCGTGGCGACGATGATGTCGACGCCGCGCTTGAGGTCGGAACGTTGGGCACCATAGCCGACACCACCGAAGACCGCGACGGTGCGGATATCGGTGAAGCGGGCGAAATCGCGAAACGCGGTTTCGACCTGCGCGGCGAGTTCGCGCGTGGGCTCGAGCACGAGCACGCGGGCGCGCCCGTGCTGGCCGAGGCGGGTGAGGACGGGCAGCGCGAACGCCGCAGTCTTACCGGTGCCGGTCTGGGCGGAAGCAATGAGGTCGCCGCCACCAAGGACGACGGGGATCGCGCGCAACTGAATGGGCGTGGGATCGGTGTAACCGGCGGCTTGGACGCCGCGGAGAACATTTTCGGACAGATTGAGAGCTTTAAAGGCCATGACTTGTTTCGTGGTGCCATTCTGGGCGCAGCGAAGAATCCGGGAGGACATTCGTTGCTGAGTGCGGACGCTAAGGTGCCGCGGGATTCTTCGCTGCGCTCAGAATGACAAACCGAAGAGAGCGCGGCGTGGAAAAAGAAAAAGGGACGGGCCCCAAAGGAGCTCCGTCCCTCGAAAATTCAGTTCGTGAGAACGAATCGATTAGTAACGGCGCTCGCCGCGATCGCGATCGCCACCGCGACCACCGCCGCCGCCGCCGCCGAAGCCGCGACCACCGCCGCCGCCGCCGCCGAAGCCGCGACCGCCGCCGCCGCCGCCGAAGCCGCCGCCGCCGGAACGCTCTTCCTTCGGACGGGCTTCATTGACGGTGAGTTGGCGACCACCGAGATCGGTGCCGTTAAGCTTTTCAGCTGCGGACTTGGCTTCGTCGCCAGTGCCCATGGTGACGAACGCGAAGCCACGGGGGCGACCGGTCATCTTGTCCATCGCGACGTAAACGTCGGTGACGGCGCCGAATTGACCGAAGGCCGAACGGAGTTCGTCTTCAGTGGTCTTAAAGGACAGGTTGCCGACGTATAGTTTGGAGTTGCTCATGTGATGTCTCGTAGATCCTTCGTCCTGCTGCCAGTCCGTTCCCAACTTGGGTTTCGAAATCATCACTTAAGCCAAACGCTCAGCCAACGACTCACCAGATACTGTCGCCTAACGCTATCTCTAACGATCGAGGCGCTAAGACACACGGTGCGCCGACCATAGCAAGCGAATTCTCAGATGCGGGAATTTGCGGTGCCGGACGACAACCCCGCCGACACCGAGGCTCAGATGGAATACTTCGCCCTCACATCCTCCGGAATCGGCGTCGCCCGGCCGGTCGCCAAGGTCACGAGCACATAGTCACAAAAGCCGTCGCACACGCGCTTGCCCGTCGGGTTCTTCTCGATCTCAAAGGCCACGCGGCAACCGGTTTCGGAAAAATGTTCGATCCAGCACCGCACCGTCATCCGGTCGCCCCAGCCCAGCGGGCGTTTGTAGTGGATGTTCGCCGTCGTCATCCACCAGCCCAGCCCACGATCGGCGAACGCCTGCATCGACATGCCGTAATTTTTTTCCATCTGCTCGAACCGCGCCGCCAACACATAGTCGAGATAACGCGTCGAATGCACGTGCTGGTAGAGGTCGATGTCATCGGGGCGGACCGACAACTCGGTTTCAAATTTGGAAAATACGTTCATGAAAAAATCCGCTGACTGCCGGCTAGCCAAAAAAACCGTCGATTTCCCGGCGCTCCCGCTTCGTCGGCCGCCCGCTGCCACTTTCGCGCGCCGAGGCCTGCTGCACGCTGCGCTCGCGAAGCTTCTCGAACTCTTCCGGCGGGGTCAGATCGACGCAGAAATCCGGCAACAGCTTTGCGCCCACCCGCGAGCGGGGCACGCCCACCACCCGCAACGTCCGCGTGAACAAGCCCAACTTTACCTTCACGACTTCACCCGCATGCACTTCGCGCGCCGGCTTGGCCACGCGTTCGTTGATCTCCACGCTGCCGGCCCGGCAGGCCTCGGTCGCGAGCGGCCGGGTCTTGAACACGCGCATCGCCCAGAGCCATTTGTCGAGGCGGGCGGCAGAGCGGTCGGCTTCAGATGGTGAGGTCACGCGGGGGAAAATGAAAACGACCGCGAATCTGGATAGACGCGCGGCCGTCGGCAAATCCGTTTCGCACGGAATCGCATTCAGATTTATTTCCCACGGCGGAAATCCGCGCTCAACCAATCGTCGAGCAGCGCTTTCTCGTGACGAAGCGGATCATCGCGAAATCCCATCGTGAGTTTCATCAGGAAGGCCATGTCGCGCAGCTCCCGTTTTCCTGCTTTCACCACGGTTCCGTCGACGTTCGTCAGTCGAAACACCAGCGAGAAGCGGGGAGGATAGATGTCCTTCACGATCCGCACATCGCCCCACTGCCCACCGAGCCACGGTTCAAAATCTCCCGCCAAATCCACTTCCGTGATCGTGATGGCGAGCTTCTGACCCGGCAGGAGACCCCGCACGCCGCGGGTGGTGAGATACTCCTTCAGCGTTTCCAACGTGGCGTCCCGTCCTTTGTCGGAGCCCAGGTAACCGTCGCGGACGTCGATAAATTTCTCGGGCTCGAAAAACACGACTTCAACGCGGGAGGGTCCTTTGACGGTGTCGAGCGCACGGGCCACCGATCCGCTGACTACCGCCACAACAAACAACAAGAGAACTCGGGTCGTTTTCATAGTGGGACGGTGACGAACGGTAGCACAGAAATGTTCCCACGCGAGCGCGGGAAACGATTCATCGCATCGCCGCCGCGATCGTCACGACCACATACTTGCTTGTCGGCGTGTTGCTCTTCGCCGCGACACTGCCGATCGGCACGAGGACGTTCGCCTCGGGAAAATACGTCGCCACGCAGCCGCGCGGAATCCGATACGGCGCCACCATAAACGAGCGCGCCACCCGCTCCACGCCACCAAACCGATTCGTCAGATCAACCAACTGGCCCTGCATCAGACCCGCCGTGCGAATATCTTCCTCGTGCATGAACACCAC
>CAMATV010000530.1 GCA_945861235.1 Opitutus sp. GAS368 | reverse complement strand
TTATTGTCGAACTTCTCGTTTTCGACGGACGCAATAAACTGCGAGCCGGTAAAGCTCGCCAAGAGTTGTTGCACGCGCTGACGCGCCTCGGCGCTGACCTTGGACTGGGGGTTGGCCACATCGAGCAGCCGACCGCTCAACGTGAGGCGAAGCGGCGGTGCGGGCGGCGCGACCGGCGCGGAGCCGTCCGCCGGGGGCGGCACGGACAGATCGACGAGCGGCTCCGAACCGGGCTCGGGCAGCGGCGCACGGACCACCTGCAACTTGTCGAGCCAGACATCCTCGATCTTCACGAGACGGTTTTGGAGGTCGGTGAAAAAATTAATCCAATTAGCCTTGGTATCGTAGGCCCCGCGGTAGGCGGCGATTTGTTTTTTCGCGTCCTCGATTTGGCGAAGATTGTCTGCGTTGCGCGTCTGAATCGCCCGAAGCGGCATCAACTGCCCATCCACTTGGGAAACTTGGACGAGCTTCGCGGAAGCGATCTGATGAAAATAGGCGATGGGCGGAAAAAACGCGACGACCACGAGGGCTGCGGCCGCGACGAAGATCGGCTGGCGTTTGCGGAAAGCGATCGCCTCCGTGACCGAAGGCGGGAGCAGGCTCGCCTCGGTTTCCTTTTTGGCGACGAGGCACGTGGCGAGCCCCACCAGATCGGCGAGCGCGGCGGAGGCGGACTCCGCTCCGGCGGCGCGCGCGTTGGCCGAAAGATCGACGTTTCGCAGGGCCTCGTAGCGAAAGACGCGCAGCTTGAGCTTGTCGGAGAGAACCGTGGGCAGCTCGTTGATCAACGAACCCGCGCCAGTCAGATACACCGCCACGGCCGCCTCACAACCCGACTGCCGGCGATGATTAATGGCCGAGCGAGTGACCTCCAAACCGAGTTTGGTATTGAAAGCCGCCGCAGCGCGTTGGACCGCAGCCCGCGAAGGCGATCCCGCCGGCAAGTCCGAGTGTCCGGAGAGGATTTGGACCTTGAGCGTCTCCGCCTGTGAAAAATCAATGCGCAGATCTTCGGCGATAGTCTGCGTGACCGCATTGCCAGCCAGCGCCAACGTGCGGACATAGAAACGCTCGCCTTCGATGAACAATAAGTTGGTCGAACGGGCACCGATATTAATCACGATCACGCTCTCGTTGACCTCGGGGTAGTTGTAACGGAAAGCGTGATTGAGCGCCAAAACCGAGGGGACGGCGCGCTCGGCCGGGAAGCCGGCGGAGTCGGTCGCGGTGCACAAAGTCTGCATCGCCTCGAATTTCGCGGCGGTCAGCATGACCTCGAGGTCGAAGCCATCGTCGGCGACGACGAGGTGGTCCCAAACGACTTCCTCGAGCGGATAAGGAATATTTTCGGCCGCCTCGAATTCGATAATCTTGCCGCGCTTCTCCTTCGCCATCGACGGCGTCTTGATGAACTTCGTGAGCGCCAAGTGCCCGGGCACGGCGAGGGCGGAAACGCCACCGAGCTTGTGCCGTGCAGACACCGCGCCAAGGGATTGAGCGATTTCCGTCGCCCACCGCGCCTCGTGGGAAGGGTCGGAGCTGTGCGGCTCAAGGGCGAATTGCTGCAAGACCAATCGCCCCGCCGCCCCCGCCGTGAACACACCGCACGCGACATGACCTGCTCCAATGTCAACGGCTAGAACCCGGGGTGAACGCATAGATAGGGTGAAGAAAGAGGGAAAGGCGATTTCAGATGGGGCGAGACGCAGCAAGCGCAAACTCAGTTACGAGAAATCTCAGAAGAGTTTAGCGACCCTCGCGGCGCACAAATGACGGAGTGGCGCGGGCATACTCAAGGGCGAACGGCGTGAGAAATTGTGGCAGCAGCAGGCCCTCGTTGATTCCGGCACCCGTGGCGGCGCGGGTGTGAAAACTCTTGCGAGCCTCAGCGGCGGGCAACGAGCTCACATAATTACCGCGACCCGCCGGAATGGCCCGACCGGCAGCGGCCAGTTCAACACCCCAGTATTTTGGGTCACCGTGAAGTTGATCCCGTTTCACGAGCTCCGGAGGCAGGTAAAACCGTACGTCGGACCGGCCAGTCTCGAGTGCCACGCATTCGGCCTCGGCCCGGTAAAATTCGATGCGCCGCTCGCCCCCGGGAGGGGCCGGGAGCTCAAACCCGAGCGTCAGCGTGACTCGCACCCGCGCAACCATGCGGCCGGACGTGCTCGGAGCAGGCCGGACTTCCAGGGCAATCGCGGCCTCATACCAGTTGCCAGTCGAACCATGGGGCGCGCGCAGATTGGCAAACTTGACCGAACTGACCTCGACCTCCTGGGGGCCCGGTGAGGGAGCCACTACGGTCGCCGCCGTGGCCGCAGCCACGCAGCACAGCAGGAGAGAAAAAAATCGAAGCAAACGTCGATACACAGGGAAAAAACGTTGTGCACCCTTTTGGTGAGGTCACGCTCAAACTTGATTTCCACCTCCGCCACCGCCCGCCCACCTCTGATGTCGACTCCTGCCCTCGCCTACAAAATCGCGGTCCTCGTTTTTCTCGAAAATGCCGCCGGTGAGCACCTGTTGCTCCTGCGGGCGAAGGCACCGAATTTCGGGTCGTGGAGTCCGATCGGCGGCAAACTCGAAACCGCCGTCGGCGAATCGCCGTTCGAGTGCGCGGTCCGCGAGACGCACGAGGAAACCGGTCATGTGATCACGACTTCCGACCTTCACCTCTTTTCCGTCATCGCCGAAAAGGCTTACGAGGGGCAGTCGCATTGGTTAATGTTTCTCTTCCGGTGCAAGCAACCCATCGCCGCCCTGCCGCCCGACATCTCGGAGGGAAAATTCGGCTTTTTCTCCCGCACCGCGATTGAGAACATCCCGCTTCCCGAGACCGATCGCACCGCCCTTTGGCCCATCTACGACCGCTATCGCGACGGCTTCGTCTCGCTGCGGGCCGATTGCTCGCCGGACAAGCCGATCCACGTCGTGATCGAAGAAATCATCGCGGGTTGACCGGCTTGCGGCTTGCACGCGGCCACCCTGCCCCCTAACGAATTCGGTGTGCGCCCCACCACCCTGTTTCTCGCGCTGCTCCTCGCAGCCGCTCCCCT
>CAMATV010000529.1 GCA_945861235.1 Opitutus sp. GAS368 | reverse complement strand
CTCCACGTCAATATAGAGCGCCTCGATGTGCGGGGCATCGTGGATGTAAAGCAGACGGCCCGGACTGACTTCGCGAATCGTGGTGTAATTATAGCCACGCTTTTCCGTAATCACGTGGTGGTGCACCCAGGTCTGGCCGCGGTCCAGGCTGAACATCAGGTTCGAACCCGGGCGACCGTAGCTGCAGGCCAACACGCCGTTGCTCATATAGACTAGGTCGGCATCCACGCTGCCTTCCTCGATTTGGCGGGGCGGCGTCCACGTGAGACCGCCATCGCGTGACCAGATTTGCTCCATCGGCATCCAGCCGTTCACCCGCAGTAGCGCCATCAGCTCGGTTTCCGAAAACCACACGACGGACGGTTCCGGTCGCGGACCGAGAGTCGAGTAGTAGTTCCAGGTAAGTCCGCGATCGGCGGACTTGAGTAGCAGGGCGCGGCGGCTGGTTTTGCGCGGGTCATCTGGCATCTTGGGCGCGGAGCCGTAAACCACGACGAGCTGTTCGCCTTGCTTGGTGTTGAAAATGTGGCGGTCGAACGTCAGCCGGCCCATACCTTCGGGCAGTCCGCGGATCAGGCTTTCCGTCATCGTGAAACCGTTTGCGGCCGGATCGAAATGATAGGCCATCCCGATAAACGCGCCCTCCTCCCGCTCGTATTTCACCGCCCAGCGCGATACCCCGAGGATCGTGCGGTCCGGCAGACGGATCATCGGCAACGGGGCAAACGTCTTATACTGCAACCCCTCGATCGGCCCCCATGACTTGCCAGCGTTCGTGGACTTCAGCACGCCGTAGGGCTCGAGGATGGCGTCGGGACCCTGGCCGACACTCAGCAAGAGCATCCCCTGACCGACATCATAAAGATAGGGTCGCGTGTTCTTGCCGAGATTGGCATAAGGCCGCGAATGGCGGTTGCCTGGCGGCAACGATGGGATCTCCCAGGGTTGGCTGAACGTGAGACGCAGCTTTGGCGGACTCACCGGCGCCGATGGTTTTCTCAATCCCAGTCGAATTGACGACCAATACGAATCGCCGCGGTGCAGGTTCGAATTCGACCCGAATTGCAAAAACGCCTCGCGCGACGATGCCTTGCGGGCGAACGCCCCCTCCCCCTCAATGACACGCGTGCCGTCCACGGTCACGCTCATGTCGGTCCCGCGGATGACGAGTCGGTAGGTGTGAAATTTCTCCTTGGTGTCCAGCAGCGCCACCCGGTCAACCAGCGTGGCCACCTTGTCTGGTTTGAAGACCAGGCCTCCCTCACGTTCGCCATCACCCACCATGAGCGTGATCGGCGCGCCATCCATGAAAGGCCAGATGCTCGTGCTCGGCGGCGAGTTGGGCTTGGTCTGCCCGCTCGCCATCGATTCCACCCGGACCGTCGCCTCAACGACGATCTCGCGGCCGGAATCGGGCTTCCACGTTGCCCGGAAGGCGCCGGCCTCGGTATTTGAATCGTCGACGATCCGGAGTGCGCCATCGGCCGTCGTCGACCTCGCCGCCAGTCCGCCGACGGCCTTCCACCCCTGATCCGTCGGCGATGAGGTCGCCTCGTAGCGCACGAGCCAGGTGATGGTGTCGTCGGGCGCGGCGGCGAGGCACGCGGCTGCCGGCAAGGCGCAGAGGAGTCGGGTGAAGTTATTCATGATTGGGGAGTGGCGTGCTCAAAATGAACCCTTGATCCCCATGTCCAGCGTCGCGCCGCCATAATTGCGCGCCTGATACATGTTGGCGTAGCTCGGCGTCAGCGAGCCATACCGCAGAAAGTCCACCCGCTCGTTGGTGACGTTGCGACCGTTGAGAAAAAGGGACATGTTTTTGCGCACCTGATAGGAGATGTTCAGGTCGAGTTGGGTGCGGCCCTTGATAAATATTTGGCCGTCGGGTCCCTGAACGGGAGCGGGACCGCTGGTCACGTCGGAGCGTTGGTGCCACTTCGCCATCACGATGAAGGGACTCTTGCTATAGGTGATGCCATAGTTGAGGGCCTTGGGGAGAAAACCGCTGAAATCGGCCTCCCGCTCTCCCCTGACTTCGATTTGGGTGTAATTGGCGAAGACTTTGAAATACCGGCCCCATTTTCCCAGGCTCTGCAACGACTGGCTGGCGCTCAATTCGACGCCGGAAACCTGGGCATCGCCGGCATTGATCGAGGTGTTTACCTGCCAGCCGGCATACTCCGGATCCAACCCGAGCGCCGCCACATCCGCCGCGGTGGCGACCCTGGCGAAGGTGCCGAAGAAGTCCTTGATTTGCTTGAGAAACACGCTGCCGCTGAGCAGGCCGCCAGTATGCGAATAATATTCTAGCGACAGGTCGTAGTTGTCGGCCTTCCACGGACGGAGTCCGGTGTTGCGCACGGTGAGGGTCCCCTGGACGGCGTTCGGGTCCGGCGTGGTTCCAAGGTCGTTTTCGTTGATGACAGTATTGGGGATGATGTCGGCGTAGTTGGGCCGGCCATACGTTTTGGCGTACGCCGCTCTCGCGAGGAAATTCTCGGCGATGTTATAGGTGAAATGAACGCTCGGATAGTATCCGTCGTAAGTGCGGCCCGCCCGGTAGCCGCGTTCGATGCTGGTCAGATTCAGCTGTTCGAGCGATCCGACCGCGCCGGCCTCGGGCTTGCGGATCCGCGCTCCAGCGGTGGTGCGGGCAAACGTGTCGTCGAAATTTCGCACCCAGATCGCGTTCGGATCGCTGAGCAATCCCTTGCCGTAGTTCGTGGTTCGCTCGTAGCGCACGCCCGTCAGCACGGTGAGGCGATTGCGCAGCAGGCGCATCTCGCCCTGGAAATAAAGTGCATCCACGCCCTCCTCGAAATACAGGGAATTGTTCCGGCGGCCCGACTCCGTGTTTATTTGCTGGGCCGGGGACCTGGTAAACAGGGCGGGATTCTTCTGATAAGCCTGCCACGCGAGGTGCGGAGAGGAATACGGCACGCCCTTTCCCGCCGGCGGGTTGCGCTCGATGCCGGTGATGAGCGGCTCCTGGATGTTGCCATAGATGACCGCCTTGAAGGCCGACGCCGACGTGTCCCCGTTGATCCCGTTGTAGGTATACGAGGTGCTG
>CAMATV010000528.1 GCA_945861235.1 Opitutus sp. GAS368 | reverse complement strand
GAGCGGGCCGACGGGGTTTACGGACGCTTCCGCGAAGCCGTCTTGCAGTTCGATACTTCGCTTAACTGGAAACTCACGCGCCGTGCAACGCTCTACGTGCAAGGCCGCAATATTACCGGAGAGCCGCTCCGCTGGTTCGACACGCCGCCGGGCGTCGCCGAGCGCCGCCAGCGGATTCTTCGCCAGTATCAGGAATATGGAGCCAACTGGAATTTCGGCGTGAAGGGGACGTTTTGAGCGGGTGTGGGTAAAGCGGGCGGCGATCACCGCGAAGAAGCTTGGGCGGTCGGATGTCGAACGGGCGGCATTCGATAATACTGATTGCTGATTTAAACCTAGCCGTTCCGATCGGCGGCGATCTTCGACACCCCGTCGGATCTCCTCCGATGCACGACCGTCGGCGGAGATACTGTCCGCCCACCAAAATAAACCCTACTATGACCACACCTGCCTGCTTCCGTCGGCGCTACGCTTTGCTGTTAACCTTCCTCCTGGGCTGGCTCCTCCCCGCCGGGGTGCTCAACGCTCAACCCGGCACCGGCACCATTCAAGGTCGGGTGTTTAACCCGGCCACCAAGGAATACGTCAACAACGCCGAGGTGCGCCTCGAGGGCACGAACAAGGCGACGTTCTCCGAGCAGGACGGATCGTTCCAATTGGTCGGCGTCCCGGCGGGCCCCGCCAATCTGGTGGTGAATTACACCGGCTATTCTCCGATCAAAGAGTCGTTCACGGTCACGGCGGGGCAGACCGCCGTGCGCGAGATCAATCTGACGAGTACGGCCACGGGAAAGGTGACGACGGGCAAGGATGGCATCCAGGTCATGGAGGCCTTCACCGTGTCCAATGCGCGGGAAGGTAATTCCAAGGCCATCGCCGCGCAGCGCAAGGACATGAACATTATTACTTCCGTTTCCTCCGATGTTTTTGGCGAGGTGATGGACGGCAATGTCGGCGAATTTTTGAAATACCTCCCCGGGGTCGATCTTGAATACGTGGAGTCCGAGCCCCGCGGCCCGCGTCTCGGCGGCATGGACGTGCAATACACCGGCGTCGCGATGGATGGCATGCGCACCGCGAGCGCCGATGCGAATCGCGGTGGCGGTGCGGCGTCGCGCGCCACCAGCTTCGAAGGTTTTTCGATCACCAGCGTGGAGTCGGTGGAAATTAATCGCACCTCCAGTCCCGAGAACGATGCCGATCAGCCCGCCGGCTCGATCAACATGAAAACCAAGCGCGCGTTTGACCGAAAGGGCCGTGTCGTCACCTACAACTACTCGGCGAATTTCAACGGTGAGGAATTCTCGCTGCGCAAGCAGCCGGGCATTCAGGACGGTCAGGATAATTACAAATTTGAAAAATGGCTGCCGAATTGGAATTTCAGCTATGCCGAGTCTTTCTTCAACCAACGCTTTGGAGTCCTGCTGAGCGCAGGTCACGGAGCGTCCTATACCGAGCAGCTCTCTCAGACGATTGACTACAACCGCTCGCCCCAGGCCAACGATTCCCGGCCCATGGTCGCTCGGTCGATCAGTTTTGGCGATGGTCCAAAATTTATCATCAAGGACGCGCTTCTGCTCACGGCCGATTGGAAGGCCACGCCGAATCTCACGCTCTCGCTGAACCTATCTTACAGCTATTTCGAGGGCCATTTCTGGAATCGCAGTTTCGGTTTTACGGCGGCGAACAGTAACGCGAACGTACTTAACGGGCGCTCCAGTATCCGCGGGGACGGCCTGCTGACCATCATCGCCCCGCGCGATTTGCAACAGCCCGTTGCCGTCCAATCCGATGGTCGGACGGTGTTCAATAACGGTGTCGCCAATCTCAGCAATGGTGGCGGTTCCTCCGCGAAGCTCACTTACACCCGCCAATACGCGCCGCGGTTCGAATACAAGCGGGACCGCTGGATCGTCGACGGTTCGTTTGCCTACTCGGCCTCGCAGAACAATTACGAATCGCTCGAGCGCGGGTTTACCAACAGCGAGGGCGGCAACGTGGCCGCCGGATTTATCGCGACCCGCCCGAACGTCCAATCCTGGGAGTGGGACGTCCGCCAAACGGGTGGGCTTGATTGGAACGACCGGCGCAATTTTACCGATACGAATAACCGCTCGGGCGGCACGCGCGTAAATAATGACGACCGCACCTGGATCACCGAAAAATACACCGGCATGGTCAACGCGCGCTGGGTCGTGCCCTTCATAGAGAAATTTCCCACCGTGATGAAATTCGGCGGCAAGTGGGACGAGGAATACCGCTATAACCGCACGGACTCCGACATGAACATCTGGTCCTACATCGGGCCCGGTGGCAATACGGCCACCTACAATACGACGATCGGAGCGTGGCAGAATACGGCCTATGGCAACTGGGCCAACGTCGGTCCGCAATTCATCGCGCCCATCCCGTTTGACGGCGGCACGACGAACTCCTTTCACATTTTTGGCTTGGATGGTAAGGAAAAGACGCCCCCACGGGTGAGTCGCAGCGAAGTGGCCAAGCTCTTCCGCTCGCGGCCGGAGCTCTTCGTGAACACGGCTACGCCGGAAAATTTTTACAACACCGAGTATGTCAATCTCCGGCGCTTCAAGCAGACCATCTACGCCGGTTACTGGCAGGCCGATACCAAAATCACGCCGAAGATCACGGTGCGCTATGGCGTGCGCGCCGAGCAGACCCAGAACCTTTTCAAGGAATTCGATCCGCTCACCCGTTCGCAAATGCTGGCCTTGGGTGTGCCGTTGAATCCTGTGACCACGAACAGCGGCCGCCCGCTGACCTTGGCCGGCATGCGCACGATGTTTGAGAAGAACCCCCTCCTCATGCGGAGCGCGCAGTACACGGACTGGTTCCCCTCGATTGTCGCCAAATATCAAATCACTCAAAATCTCGAGTGGCAGTTCGGCGCCAACAAAGGACTCCTCCGTCCTGGCGTCAACGACCTCACCGCCACCTGGGTTCAAAACGACAATGCGAACCCGCCGACCGTGTCGACGGCGAATGCCGCGCTGGAGCCGGAGCGGCTCAAGGTTTACCAAACGCGCCTGTCGTATTATTTCCAAGGTCGC
>CAMATV010000527.1 GCA_945861235.1 Opitutus sp. GAS368 | reverse complement strand
TTCGGGAGTTTCATGGTGGCGTTGAACCTGCGCCCTAGACGAACTCCCGACAGAAGGGGCGCTGTGCGCCCAAAAATGGCGCGGTGGCAGCGCCTGCTGTTTCCTTCGTCGGCATGATCCGTCCAGGTTCGAAGGGTCGAGCGGTCGAGCGCACCGCAATCTCAGTCTTCCGCGGAAGACACCCCTACAGGCACCCGCACCAAACGGCGCGTCCGAATCCGGCGCAAGCGGAATGTACGTCAGTCCGAAAACAGAAACCCAAAAAACAAAAAGCCGCCGGCGGCGAAGGTCTCGAACTCCAAAAACACAAGAGCCGCCCCCGTAAAGGAGCGGCCCGTGTGACCTGACACCAAGCAAACCTTAATAACTACTGAGTACTGTGTTACCAGCACAGCACTGTCTACGCGAAGATAGATGCGCGACTAGGCCGAACGCTCAAAAATAACTGCGCAATTAAAAAAGAATATACAAAAATTCATAAATATATCTCTGATAACAGTTACTGCGTACGGATCGGCTGTTTTTTTTTGCGGCCGCCGAGGCTTTCTTGAAGAAAGATTCGGGATGCGCCGCACGGAGCCATTTACTCTTCGGGCATCGGCCGGCCCTTGGTCTCGGGCAAGAACGGGAGCACGAGGAGGCCGATCACGTAGATGCAAGCGAGCCAGCAGGCGGCGCTGCGAAAGGCGGTGAGCTGAGCGTCAGCCTTGGAGAGCGCGTCGGCGGTCGTGGGGAGCGCGGCCACGGCTTTTTCGCTCAGATATTTCTGCAAGCCACCCAGCGTGATCGGTCCGGTGGCCGCGATGAAGCGCCCGACGTTGTAGCAAAAACTCACGCCCGTGCTGCGCAGCCGCGTGGGGAACAGCTCGGGCAAATAGATCGCGAAGCCGGCGAAGATGCTGAGCTGACAGAAGCCCATCAGGCCCGTCATCCAGATATCGGCCTTAGTTTGGAAATTTTGATAGAAAAAGATCGTAGCGGCAAACGCGGCGATGAACCCGAAGGCGAAGACCGTTTTCCGCCCGTACCGGTGCGCGAGCTTCGCGAAAAGGATCATCCCGAAGAACGCGCCGATGTTCTGCACGATGAGATTGGCGGCGGTCCACCACTGCTTGCCGGCGGCGAGCGCGGCGGGGGTGATCGCCGGGTTTTGCGCCTTGAGCGCGTTCTCGATCGCCGGGCCAATGAGCGCGCCGCTGAAAAAGCCGACTCCCCAGAGGCCGACGACGCCGGACACGCAGAGAATCATGCCCAAAATCGCCGGGCGGCGCCACTGCACCTCGCCGAAGAGGCTGCCGTAGCTGCCCATCGCCTTGCCACCAGTGAGCCGGCTGGCGTCGCGCGCCGCGATCCATTTCACCGGCTCCTTGAGGCGGAACATAATGAAAATGCAGAGGAAGGCCGGGGCCGCACCAATCCAGAACAGGTATTTCCAGGAGTTCATCGGATCCATCTCGGCGAGAGACATGGCGATCAGGCCGGCGGTGACGTTGCCCACCGCCGAGAGCGCCTGGAGGAGACCGAGCGCCTTGGGCCGCGCCAGCTCGGGCAACGAATCCGCAACAAGGGCCACCGCGAGACCGAACACGCCGCCGACGCCGAGGCCGGTGAGCGCGCGATAGATCATGAATTCCGTCACGTCCCGTGAAAACGCCGAAAGCCCCGTGCAGAGAGAGTAGATGAGCACCGTGATCGAGAGCGTCTTCGCGCGGCCGATACGGTCGCCGACTGAGCCGAAGATGAGCCCGCCGAGCGCCCACCCCGCGACGAAGATACTCTGCGCCCAGCCGCTGAGCGACTTGAGCTCCGGCCCGGAGGTGCCGGCCGCGGAAAGCGCCTTCACGGCATTGTCGCGGGCGAGGATGAAGAGCTGCTGATCAAGACAGTCGAACATCCATGCGAGCGAGGCGACGGTGAAAACAAACCAGTGGTTCGGCGTGAGCGTCCGATACCAAGGGAGGGCGGAAACGGAGGGGGATGACATAGGGGAACGTTAGGTAGGGCGGACTTCAGTCCGCCTTCCAGCGTTAATTTCAAAAACTACGCAAAAGGCGGACTAAAATCCGCCCAACCCCGCCCTACGCGCCAAGTTTAACCGGCGCACCCTGCTGAGCGGAAGCGTAGAGCGCGCAAATCAGGGCAACTGCTTTGCGTGCCTCGTGCCCGTTGATCGCCAACGGCCGGCTCTCACGCAGCGAATCAATCAAATCCTGAATTTGCCGCAGGTGCCCGTGGTGGCTGATCGCGTTCGGCGCGCCCGCCCCGGAAGCCATCGCAGGATCGCGGCCGGCCGCGCGGATGGCGTCGTCCTCAGGCAATGCGGTGCGAAATTTCCACTCCGCCAGATGATCGTCTTCCAGTCGCGCCGAGCCGTTTTCGCCGCAAATCTCAATGCGCCGCGACCAGCCCGGCCACGCTGCCGTCGTCGCCTCGATGCTGCCGAGCGCGCCGTTCGGATAGTGGAGCGTGGCGCTGAGGGTGTCCTCCGCTTCGATGTGTTCGTAGACGCGCCGGGTCTTTCGCGCGTAGACCTCAACGGGCATCCCGGCGAACCACTGGAGCAAGTCGATCCCATGAATGCCCTGATTGATCGCCGCACCCCCACCATCGAGGGCCAGCGTGCCTTTCCAACCGGTGTAATACTCACGTGAGCGGTGCCACTTCACATACGCGCTCGCGAGCACGATGCGGCCAAAACGACCGGCTTCGATCGCTGCCTTGAGCGCCCTCGCACCCTCGCCAAAGCGTGCCTGAAAAATCGGCGAAATCTTCACGCCCGCGGCATCGGCCGCGCGGAGGAGTTCGTCCGTCCGCTCAACGGTGATCTCGATGGGCTTCTCGACGACGAGATGTTTGCCCGCGCGGACAGCGGCCAGCGCCGGCTCCAAGTGCGCCCCGCTCGGCGTCGTGATGCACACGACGTCGATGTCGGGCCGCGCGACGAGTTCGGCGACACTCGTCGTGACGAACGGCACCGCGTGTTTCGCCGCAAAGGCGCGGGCGTTTTCCGCATTGCGCGTCGCAACGCCCACCAGCCGCCCGCCCTGCGTCGCCGCGATCGCCTGCGCATG
>CAMATV010000526.1 GCA_945861235.1 Opitutus sp. GAS368 | reverse complement strand
TTTCCCAAGGCGGCGCAGCCGTAACCAAACTCCAATCGGTTTACACCGCAGAGACCCCATCTTCAGAGCGCAGAGAAAGGCGTTTGTTTTCTCTGCGTATCCGAATTCCGAGTCTCTGCGGTGCTAAGAAAATTCAGTGGCTTGAAAATGCGCGCGGAAAAACAACAAACTCAGATCTAGTAGTACGGAGCCCAGCCACAGAGCCCACGGAGCCGTTCGATAAGCTCAGGGTCTTGAGTCTGCCGAAACGGCAAGCCAGCGTGATTGGCTCCGTGCACTCTGGGTCCGACCTCTCGGCGCGCTGCGACAAAAGAATCTTCACGGAAAATGCGATTTATGCGGGTTAGGGCGTGCGCCACCTTTGGCGAAAAATCATGCGCACGTGGATAACCCATTTCGTCCGGCGCTGCGTCTCAAGGGCACTTTCCCTGCTCCTTATGACCAACCCCTTTATTTCTCCCTGCTCGGCGGTCGCTGAGGCCGCTAGTGGTCTTTTGGCGTCCGTCACGCCGGCGTTGGCACCCGGTGCCGACCGTCAAGCCTATCACATTCCGCGGGGTGACGCGGCCGAAATGCTCCAACGTTTCGCGGACCAATCTGGCAAACAGATCATTTACCTCGTGGATACTGTGCGCAGTGTGACGACCAACGCGATCCGAGGCGAATTTACCGCGCGCGACGCCCTCATCGCTTTACTAGCAAATACGCGCCTCGCGCTCGTCGAGGACACCAAGACTGGCGCGCTCATGGTGAATCCCGCGGCTGCGACTTCGGCTCCGGTCGAACGACCCGCCGCGAAAGTGAGGCGCATCAGCCCGCTGACAGTGCTCGGTGGCTGGCTCGCGCTCGCGTTGACGCCACTCGGGAGCGCTTCCGCCGCCAATACCGGCGTGCTCACCGGTGACGTGAGCAACGTCGCGACGAGCAAACTGCTCGAAGGCGCGCGCGTCGAATTGCCCGCGCTTGCTCGCTCGACCCTGACCGACAACACCGGCCGCTACGTCTTCGCTGGTCTGCCGGCCGGCAGCCACATGATCGTGGCGACCTATCTCGGTCTCGATGCGGTGCGCGCCGAAGTCACCCTTGCAGCGGGTCAGCGCGCTGTGCGCGACTTTGAACTCACCGCCGGAATTTACCAAATGGCCGAATTCAAAGTGACTGGCGAACGTGAAGGCTACGCCGCGGCGCTCACCGAAAAACGCAACGCCACCAACGTGAAGGACGTCGTCGCGATGGACCAGTTCGGCAATCTGCCCAACCTCGGCACCGGCGAAGTCGTGATGCGGCTCCCCGGCGTCGCTGGCAGTCCATCGGACGAGGGTATCCGCGGGCGCTTCATGATCCGCGGCATGGATGCGGCGCTCAACAGCGTGACGGTCGATGGAGGCCTGATGTCCACGCAGGGCCTCGGCCGCAATGCCTCCCTTGGCAACGTGAACGCCACGATGTTCGAGTCGGTCGAACTGATCAAAGGTCATACGCCCGACAAAGGCGCGGACTCACTTGGCGGCACGCTCAACCTCAAGACCCGCTCGCCGCTCAACCTGCGGGAAAAGCGCCGCACGACCTATAATTTCGTTACAAGGTATGCGCCGCCGTTTTTCGAGCAAACGCCGATCCGCGAAAAACACCGCGCGCACCCGCTCGCGACGCTCGCGCATCAGGAGGTGTTCGACGTGCTCGGCGGCAGCCGCAACCTCGGCGTCGCGCTGAATCTGTTTTACAGCGAAAACGCCGTCGGCGGCGCGTCCACGGCCTTCGATTACCGCAACTCGCTGAACAACGACGACGCCTACATCTGGGACTTCACGACGTGGGACAATGCGAACAACCGGAAACAGATGAGCGCGACGCTGAAGACCGAGTTCCGTCTTTCGCCGGTGACGAAGCTCACGCTCGGGCTGACCGGCAATTTCAACTTCGAACGCCACCGCAGTATCATGGAAGTGCGGGCATTCACGGGGAACAATACGTTCATTCCCAACGCCACCACGTCCGGCATCGTGCCCGGCTCAAATTCCCGCCGCACGACCGTCCGTGCCGTGCCGGCTGCGAATATCGATATCCTCACGCGCGGCCCGATCAGCTACAACGTGCGCATGCGGCAGGTCGACGTCGGGGCCGAGCACGAGCTGCGCAATCTCCAGATCGATTACACGGCCTCGCTTGCGACCACCTCGGTCAACGACAGCCAAGGCATCGCCGGCGGGCTCACGATGCGGCTCGCCGGCGCCGGCTGGATTCTCGATCGCTCGCAGTCGGATATGTTTCCCCAGTTTCTGCCCAACGGCGGACCGGATTTCAGCAATCCCGACAACTACCGTCCCGCGCCGAATGGGATGACGAACAACAATAATCAGCAGGACCAATTACTGAGGCAGGCACGTTTCAATCTCCGCTACCAACTGCCGTTCACCCGGCCCATCTTCGTGAAGACCGGCGCGGCGTGGCGCGAGCAGTCGGTCGATACCTGGAGCCAGGACAACCACCGCTGGAACTACACCGGCACCGGCCCGCTCGCCCACGATCCAAATTACGTCAGCTACAACCAGGCGGTGACCGGCCGCCGCATGCCGCAATGGTCGGCCCACATGCACATGGCCGGAGGCCGGCCGCGCGAGCCGGCGCTCTGGGTGGAGGACCGTTACTTCCACGAGTCGCAGAAGTTCACCGGCACGCGCGGCGTGTCCGAGGAGGTCAGCGCCGCTTACGCTATGACGCAGGGCCGCATCGGCGCAGCGGGGTTTCTCGCGGGCGTCCGGGTGGAGGAAACGAATACGGCGAGTTGGGGCTGGGTGCGCGCACGGACGCTGAGCACGACCGCGCAGCAGACGGCCGACCCGGTCAGCTCGGCGGCGCGCGACTACGCCGGCAATTACCGCGAGCTTGGCGGCCACTACACGAAATGGTTTCCGAGTGCACACGCCTTCCACGATCTCACGCCCAACCTCAAGGCGCACCTCAGTTGGTCGACGAGCTTCGGCCGCGCTGGGTTTACCGAATTCCTGCCGGCCGAGACCCCCTCCGAGGCGAACCGCACCGTCACGGTCAACAACGCCGGGCTGCGGCCGCA
>CAMATV010000525.1 GCA_945861235.1 Opitutus sp. GAS368 | reverse complement strand
GTCGCGTCGCCGCCGCCGAATCCCGCACCGCCCGCGACTGGGCCGAACTCGGCCGCGAAACCGTCACGTGGGGCGGCCGCCTCCAATCCGAACAACAACCCATCCCCGAGGGCCCCGTCCGCGACGCCCTCGCCGCCGTCGACGCCGGCGCGAAGCTCGACGCGAAAACCGCCGACTGGCCCAAGCTCCGCGAAGAACTCGCCGCCCTCCTGAAAAAATCCGAGGAGCAAAAACAAGATCAACAGAAGCAGGACGACAAAGATCAGCAGGACCAGAAGGACAAACAGGATCAAAAAGACCAAGATCAGAAAAATCAGGATCAAAAAAAGTCCGACAAACAGGACCAATCCAAAGACCCAAAAGACCCACAGCAGGAAAAATCCGACGAACAAAAAAAGCAGGACCAACAACCGCAGGACAAAGACGACAAAGATAAGCAGGGCGAGTCCGCGTTCGGCGACATGAAGAAAAACGAACCACCGCCCCCGCCTCCGCCCGAAGACCCCGGCACCCAAAAAGTCGGCGGCAACCCCGAGAAAAAAGCATCCGAGCAACAGCCCGCCGACCCTTCCCTCGCGCTCCCGCTCCAAAAACTCGAACAGCTCCGCAATCAAGATTCTCCCGCCCATCTCTTTCAAATCATGGAGGGCGAAAAAAAGCCCGCCACGAAAACCAAGGGTAAGGATTGGTAACGCCCATGCGCCTCCCACTCGTTCTCATTCTCTTTCTCG
The DNA here is from genome assembly GCA_945861235.1 of Opitutus sp. GAS368. GTDB lineage: Bacteria > Verrucomicrobiota > Verrucomicrobiia > Opitutales > Opitutaceae > GAS368. The sequence continues at coordinate 2,344 of CAMATV010000525.1, read as the reverse complement.
TTCTCCGCTGCCTCCCTGCCGGCGCGCTGGCCCAAGCCGTCCGCTGGGAGCCCTCCGACGCCGACCCCGCCGAGCTGATTCTTATTTTTGAAAACTGCTCGCCCAATGGCGAACCCCGCCTCCCCGCCATCGAGGGCGTCCAGGCCGACCGCACCGGCCAAGGTACGCGCACGGAATTCAATAATTTCCGCCGCACCGATTACGTGCAGCTCACCTACCGCCTCCGCACGCGCTCGAACACTCCCGTCTCCATTCCCGCCTTCGACGTCAAAACCGACAAAGGCGACCTCCGCGTGCCCGCTTTCAAGACCGCCGGGGCCGCCCGCAATCCTTCCCTCGACTCCGCCGCCTCTTCGCAACTCGTCCCCGGCAACACCACCCTCTGGGCCGGCGAGGTCTTCCCGCTCCTCTACACACTCGACGTCAACCGCCGTAATTTCAGCCAGCTCGAAACCAACCCCGATTGGAGCGCCAGCCCCCTCGTCGCTGAAGACTGGTCCAAACCTGAACCCGGCGAACGCGTCATCAACGGCGAAGCCAAACTCAACATCGTCTACCGCACCCGCGCCTACGCGAAGAGCCCCGGCCCACTCGCGCTGAACCCCGTCACCCAAATCGTCCGCCTCCAAACCGGCAGCATCGGCTTCGGTCTCTTCCAGCAGCCGCGCCTCGAGCGCCTTTCCGTCGAGTCCGCCCGCCCCGCGCTCACCATTCGCGCCCTCCCCGCCCCCGCGCCCAGCGGCTTCGGCGGCGCCGTCGGCCAATTCAAACTCGTTTCCAAAGTCGTCCCCGAAAAAGCCGCCGTCGGCGAACCCGTCACCTGGACCCTCGAACTCAGCGGCACCGGCAACTGGCCCGACCTCTCCGGCCTCCCCCAACGCGACGTCTCCAACGATTTCCAAGTCGTCCAACCCAAAGCCAAACGCACGCCTTCCGACGGCAAGCTCTTCGACGTCACCCTCGCCGAAGACGTCGTCCTCGTGCCCACCAAACCCGGCACCTACTCACTCGGCCCCGTCAATTTCGCCTACTTCGATCCCAAAACCGGCACCTACAAAACCATCTCCGCCCCGCGCACCACCGTCACGATCACCCCGCCCGCCGCACCGCAATTTAGCGTCACTCCAGGCTCCGGAGCCCAGACCCCAGACACGATCGCCCCAGCCCTCACCGCCTCCACCGCAGCCTCCGCTCCCGCGGCGCCAAAACCGCCCATGACGACCCCCGCCGCTCCCGCGGGCATCCCGCGCGATCCCCTCCCCGGCACCGGCACCGCGAGCGCCCCTCTCTCGAGCCGCACGCTGCTCCTCGGTCTCCTGTCTCCTGCCGCCGGTCTGCTGTTTTTCTGGACTTGGCTCGCCATCCGCCGCGCCCAACACACCGACCCGCTCCGGCCACGCCGCGAAGCCCGCAGCCGTTTAGCCGCCACGCTCGCCCAACTGCGCACCTCCGGCGGTTTGACCTCGCCACTCGCAACGCTCAACGCTCAATCCCAGCCGCAATCGCTGCTGCTGCGCTGGCAACACGACGCTGCCATCCTGTGGCAACTCACCCACGCCGCCCCGCCCGCCTCCGCCCTTCTCAGCGCTGGGGACGCAACGCCCTCATCGCGTTCCTCGCCCGCTCCCGACACTTCGGCATGGGCCACTCTCTGGCTCGAAAGCGACCGCGCCCTCTACGGCCCCGCCTCCGCTCTCCCGTCCGATTGGATCGCCCGCGCTGAGGCCGCCCTCACCGCGAAACGCGTCCCCAGCTTCAACCCTCTCCGGCTCTTCCTCCCCCGTAACCTCCTCCCGTTCGCCGCGCTCCTCCTTCTCGCACTCTTCCTGCCGGCCTCCCTCCCCGCCGGTGAACCGGCCGCCGACTACACTGCCGGAAAATTCCCCGCCGCCGAAAAATCGTGGCGCGAAGCCCTCGCCAAAAACCCCACCGACTGGACGGCCCACCACAACCTCTCGCTGGCTCTTGCCCAGCAAGACAAACTCGGCGAAGCCGCCGCGCATGCCGCCGCCGCTTTTGTCCAAAATCCCAGCCATCCCGCCGTTCGCTGGCACCTCGCCCACGTCTCCGAAAAAGCCGGCTACGCCCCGCCCCCGCTCGCTCCGTTCCTCCGCCCGACCGCCCAACAAACGCTCGCCCAACTCGCCTCCCCCGCCACGTGGCAACACCTCCTGCTCGCCGCCACGTGCCTGACCGCGCTCGCCCTCGCCGGCCTCCTCGCGCGCACCTACGGCCAGCGCTCGCGCGCCGTCGCTGTCACCGCATTCACGCTACTCCCCTTATCCCTCCTCCTCGCCGTCGCCGCGATCGTCAGCTGGCAAACCTACGCCACGACCGCCGACGC
>CAMATV010000524.1 GCA_945861235.1 Opitutus sp. GAS368 | reverse complement strand
AATGTTGTCCGTCATTACTACGTGCTCCCGTGCTGTCTGCTGCTGCTCAATCTGTGCGTCGAGTTGGTGAGCTACAAAGCGAAGATGATCGACGATGTTTTGCTGCGGACGCTGGCCATTATGGGGATGGTGATTTTTGGCGGATCGCTGGTGGGTTTCGTGGTGGCGCCGGCGATCGGGTTGCTCGTGAGTTGGATGCAGCAGAGCAGTCGCCAGCGGTGGGGAGGGTTGGGCGAGCTATTTTTTTTACTGATGCTCGGTCTGGTGATTTTCTGGCTCTATTACCGCGTCTATATCGTGGGGCCGGCGTCGGTGCTGCCGGTGGAGTGGGCGAATCCGCGGGGGCGGTAGGGCGCTGGTGAGCGGGGGCGTGGCGCGGGCGGCGGCAGGAATGCCGCCGGTCCGACGAACGGGAGCCACTCAGGTTGCCGGTTCGGCCCGCACGACCAACCGGGTGGTGGTGCGGTTGCGTAAGTGAGGACTGACATGGGCTGGAAAGCCCCTGGTACTTAGGATTTCGGACGGAAGGCCTTCATCGCGGACTCGTTGGTTTCGAGGCGCGGGCCGCCGATGAGGTCGAGGCAATAGGGGATCGCGGGGAAAACGGCCTCGAGGTTTTCGCGGATGGCTTTGGGGCGACCGGGGAGATTGACGATGAGGGTGCGGCCGCGGATGCCGGCAGTTTGGCGAGAGAGGATTGCGGTGGGGACGTAGCGGAGAGACGTGGCGCGCATAAGTTCACCGAAGCCGGGTAGTTCTTTTTCGATTACGGCGAGCGTCGCCTCGGTCGTGACGTCGCGGGGGGCGGGGCCGGTGCCGCCGGTGGTGACGACAAGGCAGCAGCCGGATTCGTCGGCCATCCGGCGGAGTTCGGCTGCGATGACGACGCGCTCATCGGGGATGATTTTATAGTCGGTCTCGAAGGGTGTGATGACCCACTCGCGCAGGAGGGCGAGGCAGGCCTGGCCGGGTTCGTCGGAGTAGATCCCAGCGCTGGCGCGGTCGGAGATGTTGAGGACGCCGATTTTAGGGACGGTCATGGGGAATTTTTTAACCACGGATGGACACGGATGAACACGGATAAAATCGGGGGCGGAGAATCATTTTTCACCGCAGAGAGACGGAGGCACCGAGAGAGGAGCACGGCACGAAGGGGGATTGGGGCGTTAGGGGATGGGGTCGGCGGCGCGGAATGGGGCAATGATTTCGGCGGGAGTCACGCCTTGCGCGCGGAGGGTGCGGAGGGAGAGGGCGTCGTGGCGTTTGGCGAGGCGCTCGCCGCGGTCGTCGAGCATGAGCGGGGCGTGGTAGTAGGCGGGGGCGATGTGGCCGAGGGCGCGGATGAGGAGGAGTTGCCGAAAGGTGGAGCGGATGAGATCGGCGCCGCGGACGACTTCGGTGATGCCGAGCTCGGCGTCGTCGACGGCGCAGGAGAGTTGGTAACTGGGGGCGTCGTCTTTGCGCCAGACGAGGAAGTCGCCGAAGTCGCGACCGGCGACGGCGCGTTGGGGGCCGAAGCGGGCGTCGTGGAAGGAAATGGCTTCGCCGTCGGGGACGCGGAAGCGCCAGTTCACGGTGATGACGGCGCCGAGCGGTGGCAGGGGTGCGTCGAGGGGAGGGCGGAATTGCGGTGGGTAAAGGGGTTCGTCGTCGGGGGCGGGCGTGGCGGCGGATTCGTGAGGGGCGGAGACGGCTTCGAGGACATCGCGGCGCGTGCGGGTGCAGGGGAAGATGAGGCCGGCGGCGTGGAGTGCGGCGAGGGCGGCGCGGTAATGGGGCAGCCGGGCGCTTTGCGTGACGACGGGTTCGCGCCACGTGAAGCCGAGCCAGCGGAGGTCTGCGAGCATGGCGGCGACGAAATCGAGGCGGAAGCGGAGGGCGTCGAGGTCATCGTTGCGGAGGAGGAGTTCGCCACTGGCGGCGCGGGCGCGTTCGGCAGCGAGCCAAAATGTGCGTGCGTGGCCGAGGTGGAGATGGCCCGTCGGCGAGGGGGCGAGGCGGCCGAGGTAGGGGAGAGGATTTTTAACCACGGATGAACACGGATAGACACGGATGGCTGAGGTGAAAGGTGATTCTGAGCTTTTGTCCGGAAGGAATGGTCGTCATCGGTGGGGACCCTCACTCATGACTAAACTGCTTTGCGTTTACTGTTCCTCCAGCGATCGGCTCGATGCGAAGTATTATGCGGCGGCGACGGAGCTGGGGCATGAGTTGGTGGCGCGCGGGTGGGGGCTCGTTTACGGCGGCGGGAAGACTGGGTTAATGGGAGCGGTGGCGCGGGCGGTGAAGGAGAAGGGCGGAAAGGTCGTCGGCGTGATTCCGGAATTTATGAAGGTGCGCGAGCTGGCGTTCGCTGAGGCGGATGAACTCATCAGTGTGGTGACGATGCGGGAGCGAAAGCTGCTGATGGAGGCGCGGGCGGACGCGTTTGTGACGCTGCCGGGCGGTTGGGGCACGCTGGAGGAAATCATGGAAATTCTCACGTTGCGGCAGCTCGCTATCGTGAAGAAGCCGTGTGTGTTTTTGAATCAAGATGGGTTCTACGACGATCTCGTGAAGCTGTTTGAGCGGATGCTCGCGGAGAAATTTTTCAAGCCGTCGAACATGGAGCTGTATCGCACGGCGGCGACGGTGCCGGAGGTGTTCGCGCAGATCGAGGCGTCGGCGGGCGTGCAGGCGGAGCCGAAGTGGTTTGAGACGCGGTGACCGGCGAAGTGAATGGGGATTGCCCACGGAACACACGGAATACACGGAAAACGGACAGAGAAAGAAACGAGAAATCTATGCATCGAAACGCGGTTTTGATTTTACTCAGGAAACATGCGGAGCGGGTAGCGGATGCGTATGAAGCGGAGATGGTCGCGGCCGCGATCACGTTTGTGGAGGCGGAGGTGGATTGTTTGGAGCGGACGTGTGGGCCGGGGCATGTGACGGGATCGGCGTGGATCGTGAGTCCGGACCGGACGCGGACGTTGCTGACGCACCATCGGAAATTGGGGAAGTGGCTGCAGCTCGGTGGGCACGCGGATGGCGATCCGGATTTGTTGGCGGTGGCGCTGCGGGAGGCGCGCGAAGAGAGCGGGCT
>CAMATV010000523.1 GCA_945861235.1 Opitutus sp. GAS368 | reverse complement strand
GTCACCGCCGAGGGCGACGACGAATACCGCGCCGCCAACACCACCACCGGCACGCGTTACAACACGCCCATCAAAGATCTTCCCATGAACATCGAGGTGCTCACGCCCGCGTTCATGCGCGACATCGGCGCCCTCGATCTTCGCGACGCCCTCGAATACGTCTCCGGTATCCAGCTCGACACTACCGCCGGCGGCACCGGCGCCACTAAGGACAACCCCGAAAACAACACCCTTCTCATCCGCGGCATCGCCGCCGCCACCAACAAAGACGGCTTCCGCCGCTTCGTGCCCATCGACCCGATCACGATCAGCCGCGCCGATATCATCAAGGGCCCCGGTGGCGCACTCTACGGTCAGGGCGGCACTGGCGGCGTCATCAACGTCGCCAGCGTCACCGCCGGTACCCGTCCCGTCGCCCGCGCCGGCTCCACCATCGGCTCCTACGGTTTCCGCCGCTTCGAATTCCTCTGGTCCGGCCCCGTCACCCCCAAGGGCGCGATCGGTTTCGCCATCCCCCTCTCCTACTCCGAGGGCAAAAGCAACGCCCTGTATTACGAGACCAACACGCTTCACCTGAACCCGGCGTTCACCTTTAAACTCGGCCCCAAGACTTCCCTCCTCACCTCCCTCGAAGCCCGCTACAACACCCGCGACAGCATCCGCAATTTCTTCCTCACCGACAACACGCTCGCTCCCGGCGGCATCCCCTACGGCACGCTCATCGACGGCCGCCCCGGCACCGCGCGCGTCCTCACCACGCCGAACCAGCGCGACTTCCGCTTCGAAGGCCCCGACACTTTCCGCAAGGAGCGCACCTACGTCCGCACTTACCGCCTCGACCACCGTTTCTCCGATAACTTCCAGTGGTGGGGCGGCTACAGCGCCGAAGACATCAACGTCCGCGACCGCTCCTTCAACATCTCCCTCCGCAACGCCAACGACGCCTCCATCCCCCTGCGCGTCCGCACCGATCCCCGTTTCCTCGCCATGCTCCGTCCCTCCAACGGCACCTCCCAACCCCAAATCCTCGACATCCGCCCCAACAATATCACCAACTCTTCCCGCACCGTCCGCCCCACGTGGAAATCCGAAATCTACGCTGCCTTCGACACCTGGGTCGTGAAGCATCGCATGATCACCGGCATCAGCTACGGCCCGCTCACCTCGGGCAACAACGCCGCGAATCAGAATTTCTACTACGGCAACACCGGCAACGCCACCGACCCCGCCACCCAGCGTTGGGAAGCCCTCTCCAACGACGTCATTTTGACCCGCTTCCGCGACCCGCGTGACGTGACCTCCGTGAAACGCTGGGACCACGCCGCCATTAACCAATACCCGCAAGGCCCCGAGACCGCGATCGGCGCCCGCTCCGCCTATCTCACCTCGTATTTCTGGGACCGCAATCTGTACGCCAATCTCCAGAGCAGCTTCTTCAAAGACCGCTTCCAAACCATCATCGGCCTCTTCGATACCCGCAACGATCGCGGCGGCAGCGTCTACGATGCCAGCGGCAATTACCTCTGGAACGGCCCCGCCCCCGTCGGCAGCGGCTCCACCCTCAACGGCGTGCGCCGCCCGAAACCCGTGCGCAACACCTCGCCGAGCTTCACCGCCATCTGGCTACCGATCGATTCCGTCCGCTTCTACGCCAATTCAATGAGCTCCATCGACGTCGGCCCCGCCTACTCCGCTTACGATGGCAACGGCGTCCCGCTCGCCGGCGCCACCGTGCACAACGCCGAAGCCGGCGTCCGCGTCGACCTCTTCAAGAGCAAGCTCCTCGTCAGCCTCGCCGGCTTTGCCATGACCGACCAAGACCGCCCCGTCAGCTTCGGCGCCGCGACCCAAAACCTCCTCGTCTCCCCCACCGGCACCGTCAACGGCTCCGGCTTCAGCGCCTTCGTCAAGACATCGACCGACTCAAAAGGCTTCGACCTCAAGGTGGACTACATTCCGCTGCGCAACCTCCGCTTCAACGTCGGCATCTCGAGCAACGACGTCCAAATTAAAGAAATCGAACCCTTCGCCACGCCCGCGAATCCCGACCCCGTGCGCCTCCTCGCGCAGCAGACCTTCGTCGCCGCTGGCGGCAGTTCGAGCCGCTACCTCGGCAAGCCCTCGACCGACATCTCGAAATACACCGGCAGCGCCTACCTCCGCTACGAATTCAATCAGACCTTTCTGAAGAACACGTGGGTCATGATTGCGTCGAAGTATCTCGGCCAGCGCGAAGCCGAACTTATCACGGTCGCGACCAACACCGGGCTCATCACGATCGACCGTCGCCTCGTCCCCTCGCACTACCTCTACGACCTCAACATGGGCTACCGCCGCAAAATCGGCCGCTACAACACGAACGTCCAAGTCAACCTCTCGAACCTCGCCGATGACGACAAATTCTACGGCGCCGTGTGGCAAACTGGCCGCACCTACCGGCTGAGCGCCGGTGTCAGCTTCTGATCCCTCGGCGCGCCGCCTCCCTCGCCCGCGGCGCGCCGGTTCGGTTCCTTCGTCGGGCCGCCGCTCGTCGGCGTGCCCGGCTCACTTCCCTTCCCGCGCCCAAGCTTTCATCTGCGCGATATTTTTCTCCGTCACGCTCTCGCCCGTCGACTTACCCGCGCGTTTCCCTTCACCGACATACACCCGCATGTCGCTGTCATACCTCGCTTCGGACTCCGCACCCTGGTCCTTCGTCTCGGCCATCCAGCGGTCTAGCCGCGCGCGCAATTTCTCCAGCGTCGCCCGGTGCGCCGGATCGCCCGCCAGATTATTCACCTGCCCACGATCCGTCGTCCACGCGTAGAGTTCCTCGGCCGGGCGCGTGGGGCTAAAAAGCAGTTTCTCCGCGAGCGGATCGAGGGTCTTCGCTTCGTGGAGCGACCGCAACGCCTGCACGATCGACTTGCCGTCCTTGTAAGCGTTGGGCTGCAAAGCCGGGCGCTGCGGATGGAAATTTCGGATATAAAGAAACGCCCCATCCCGCACGCTCCGCAGCCGCTCGATGGTTTCATCGCACCGGTCACGCGCCGCAAACACCTCCGCGCGCGCCTGGTAGCCCGCAGCAAAAACGTTGCGCCCCTGCATCACCGCCGGCACCGG
>CAMATV010000522.1 GCA_945861235.1 Opitutus sp. GAS368 | reverse complement strand
TTCAAGAAATACGGCCAGTGCGGTATGGAGCTCTCCGACCTTCTCCCGCACATCGGCTCCATCGCGGACGACATCTGCCTCGTGCGCTCGATGCACACGGATCAGTTCAACCACGTGCCCGGCCAGCTCCTCATGAACACCGGATCGGCCATCTCCGGCCGGCCGAGCATGGGCTCGTGGCTCTCCTACGGTCTCGGCAGCGGGTCGAAAAACCTGCCCGAGTTTGTCGTCCTCATCTGCGTCGGCCGCGGCGTACCCGGCGGCTCTGCGAGCTGGGCCAGCGGTTTCCTCCCCTCGAAATACTCCGGCGTCATGTTCCGCAACGAGGGCGCGCCCGTCCTCAATCTCGACAATCCCACCGGCTTCACCGCCGCCATGCAGGAGCGAAACATCCGCGGCGTCGCCGAACTCAACGCCCTGCGTCACGCCGAAGTGCGCGACCCCGAGATCGACAGCCGCATCGCCGCCTACGAACTCGCCTTCCGCATGCAGAGCGCCGCGCCTGAACTTATGGACCTCTCCGGCGAAACGCAGGCCACGCTGGACCTGTATGGCGTCGACCGCACCGAGCCGAAGATCGAGGGCGGCAACCAGCTGGGCGGCACCGGCCTCTTCGGCACGTTCGCGCGCAATTGCCTCATGGCGCGACGCCTCGTCGAGCGCGGCACCCGCGTCGTCCAAGTGATCCACGCGTCCTGGGATCACCACAGCAGAATCAACACCGACCTCCCGCACAACTGCCTCATGGCGGACCAGCCCATCGCTGCACTCGTGAAGGATCTCAAGCAACGCGGCCTGCTCGACGACACGCTCATTGTCTGCGGCTCCGAATTCGGCCGCACCGCACTCGGTGAAAATCGTCCCGGGCAACGCGCCGTCACCGGCCGCGATCACCATCCCAACGCTTTCAGCCTCTGGCTCGCCGGCGGCGGCATCAAAGGCGGCCAAGTCGTCGGCGAGACCGACGACATCGCGTGGAACGTCACCAAAGATCCGATCCACGTGCACGACCTGCACGCGACGATTCTGCACCAGTTCGGCTTCGACCACACAAAGCTCACCTATCGCTTCCAAGGCCGCGACTACCGCCTCACCGACGTCCACGGCCACGTCGTGAAAAAACTTCTCGCCTGACGCGCGCGATGAAACCGCTCCCGTCCGCATCGCATCCGACCAACCAGTCGCCCTCACCGAACTAAACCCGGCGACATCAGCCGCAGGAACCTCACGAGCGAGCAAAAAGGCCACCCGGCCCACTGCACCGACCTCTGAATCACCGATGCCACCGGAAACGCCGCGGCTAACGTAACGAGCGAAACCAGATCCACTGGCGTGAAGCAGGCCAATCCTGCCAAGCGGACATAGAATCCTCTCGTCTTGCCTTGGTCGTCGCCCGACTTGGCGTGCTGAACGCAGTTTGCGCGGGGCCTTCGGCCGTTGAATCCTGCCGAAATCGGCCGCGGCTTCCCTTAGATTCAGGACTCCCACCGACCGGGCCAATCGCTTGCTCCGCGCTTCCGTTGCGTCCAACTTTAACCTTACTCCGACCCGCGCATGAATCGAACTCCCCTGCTGTCCGCGCTTCTCCTCGCCCTCGCACCGATCGCGGCCGCCTCATCTGCGGACGCCGACGCCCATTTCGTCCGCCGTGTCTGGCCGCTCTTCGCCGAGAAATGTCTCTCCTGCCACGGCGACGACGAGGCCAAGATCAAGGGCGGCCTCGATCTCCGCACGCGCGCCGATATTATGCTCGGCGGCGACAGCGACAAACCCGCGATCATCCCCGGCAAGCCTGAAGAGAGCCCACTCATCCTCGCGGCGCTGCGGCAGAGCGAAGACTTTGAAGCGATGCCGCCCAAGGAGCCCGACCGCCTCTCGGCCCAACAAATCGATTGGCTCAAAGAGTGGATCACCGCCGGTGCCCCGTGGCCCGACGCCGCGAAACAAAAACTGATCGCCGCGATTAACCACGAAAAATGGTCCGCCGAAGACGGCATCGTTATGAAAACCAGCGGTGGCCTCTCCGCCGACTGGACCAACCGCCGCTACAAGCCCGAGGGCATGTGGGCGTATCAGCCGGTGACGAAACCGGCGGTGCCGGTTGTAGGCCCAGCCGCTGGCCGGGCAGCCGCTCCATCCACCTCAACCGGCCAACGGCCGGTTCTACAACCGAACCCGATCGACGCCTTCCTCGCCGCGCGCCTCCCCGCCGGCCTCACCCCTGCTCCCGCCACCGACGCTCGCACCTTTATCCGTCGCGCCACGTTCGATCTCACCGGCCTGCCGCCGTCACCCGACGAGGTCGCCGCCTTCGCGCCTGCCTATCTCGCCAATCCGCAATCGGCCATCAGCAATCTCCTCACCCGACTCCTCGCCACCCCACACTACGGCGAGCGCATGGCGCAGCACTGGCTCGACGTCGTGCGCTACGCCGACAGCAGCGGGTTCGCCAACGACTTCGAGCGCGGCAATGCCTGGCGCTACCGCGATTACGTCGTGCGCTCCTTCAACGCGGACAAACCCTACGACCGTTTCGTCCGCGAGCAGATCGCCGGCGATGAACTCGATCCGAAAAATCCCGAGGCAGTGGTTGCCACCGGTTTCCTCCGCATGGGCCCGTGGGAGCTCACCGGCATGGAAGTCGCCAAGGTCGCGCGCCAACGCTTCCTCGACGACGTCACCAACAGCGTCGGCGAAACCTTTCTCGCCCAGTCACTCCAGTGCGCGCGCTGCCACGATCACAAGTTCGATCCCGTGCCGACGCGCGACTACTACGCGATCCAGGCAACATTCGCGACGACGCAACTTTCCGAGCGGCCGGCCGCGTTTTTGCCCGACGAAAACAAGTCCGGTTTCGACGAGAAGAAATACCTCGAGCCCCGTCGCGAAGCCTATCTCGCGACGCTCCGCCGGCTCGACGCCCAGTTGCTCGTCTCGGCCGAGAAATGGTTTCAGGAAAAAGGCGTCGATCCCACGAAGTGGAACGTCGCCATCGAAGCGGCGCGCACCCAGGAGCGCGGCGGCAAGCGCAAGGAGTTCGAAGGCGCCTTCAACCTCGCGCGCGCCGCGATGACCCGCCAGAAAGTGCCCGAAGATCAGTTTCCACCGAA
>CAMATV010000521.1 GCA_945861235.1 Opitutus sp. GAS368 | reverse complement strand
GGATAAAACCAGCCCTTCGCCTCCGCCGCGCTGTGGATATCCCCCACCTTCGCACCACACTGCACGTGCGCCATCCCCGCCTCTTCGTCGATTTCGATTTGGTTCAGCGCCAGCATGTCGAGCACCCATCCTCCGCGCACCGGTGCCGCCGCGCCCGTGAGCGTCGTGCCACGACCCCGCGTCGTCACCGGCACACCGTGCTTGTTCGCGAGCGTGAGCAACACCCCGATCTCGGCTTCATGGCTCGGAAAAATCACCGCCTCCGGCAGAAACGGAATCTTACTGCTGTCGAACGAGGCCGCCCGCCGCGTTTCGTCATCGGTGCGCACGACGCGGGCGCCGAGCTTGCGTTTGAGCAACGCCGTGGTGGTGGTGAACAACTTCATCGAACCTGACGCAATGCACACACCGCTCGCTCCGTGCAAGCCGCCTCACGACATGACGAACCTTTTGCTTCACTTCCCGCAGACTCGTGTGCGACCCTCTCCGTTTCTTCCTCCTGTTCTCATGACCAAAATCCTCCTCACGACGACCTCGTTCCAAGACACGCCGGGCGAGCACCACCAGCTCCTCGCCGACACCGGCTGGGAGATCATCCGCGCCCGCGGCCCCCTCAACGAGGCCGACACCCTCGCCCTCGTCGGTGATATCGACGGCTACATCTGCGGCGACGATCTCATCACCCGCAAGGTCTTCGAGAAGGCGCTCCCGAAACTGAAGGTCCTTTCCAAATACGGCATCGGCGTCGACAAGATCGACGTGAAGACGTGCACCGAGTTCGGCATCCCTCTCCTCTTCACTCCCGGCGTCAACCACACCACTGTCGCCGAACATACCTTCCTCCTCCTGCTCGCGCTCGAGAAGAATTTCCTCTTCCACACCGACTCCACCCGAGCGAACACGTGGAAACGCCAGACCGGTCACGAGCTCCTCGAAAAAACCATCGGCATCATCGGCCTCGGCCGCATCGGCAAAGAAGTCGCCATCCGCGCTCGCGCTTTCGGTATGAACGTCATCGCGCACGACATTTACTGGGACGAAAAATTCGCCGCCGCGAACCACGTCAAACGGGCCGCCAACCTCGACGAAATCTACGCCGCCTCCGATTACATCTCGCTCCACACGAATCTCACGCCCGAGACGCGCGACCTGATGAGCGCGAAAAGTTTTCCGAAGATGAAAAAGGGCGTCCTCATCCTCAACTGCGCCCGCGGCGAAATTGTCCACACGGCCGACATGGTCGCCGCCCTCAAGTCCGGCCAAGTCGGCGGCTACGGCACCGACGTCCTCGACGAAGAGCCGCCGACTCCCGATCACCCCCTCCTCAAGTTACCCAACGTCGTCTGCACACCGCATATCGGCTCCCGCACCTACGAGAGCGTCGTCCGCCAGGCCACCGCCGCGGTGAAGAACCTCATCCTCGCGATGCACGGCGAAAAACCCCTCGCCCAAATCAACCCCGAAGTCCCGGTCAAACGCGTCGTCTGACCCTCGTGTAGGTGCCCGCTTGCGGGCGATTCCTCACGCGCCAGCGCGCTTCTACCTCTCTCAACTCTCAACGCTCCGCTCTCAACGATTCCGATTCCCATGGAAACCTTCTACGTCGTCCCCGAAGAACAACACAACGCCCTCGTCGCCGCCGCGTATAAGAAACGCGGTTACTCTAAGGCCGAAGCCGAAGCCGGCGCGCGCTTTTGCGCCGACGCCTCGCGCCACGGCATCCGCACCCACAACGCCCTCAAGGCCCTCCATCTCGATCACGTGTTCGGCTCTGGCTCCCAAGGCTGCGTACCGAAAGCCAAGATCGAGAAAGTAAAAACCCGTTTCCGCGGCGCGGCCGTCTGGAACGCCAATCGCAAGCTCGGCCAAGCCACCGGCTACGCCGCCATCGAGGAAGCCATCAAGCTCGCCGATAAATACGGCGTCGGCATGGTCTCCGTCGACAATGCCTTCCACTACCTCTGGGGTGGCGGCTACGTGATGGACGCCGCCAAGCGCGGCTACATCGCCTACACTAATTGCACCGCCGCCCTGGCGGAAGTCGTCCCTTTCGGCGGCACGTTTCCCACCCTCGGCACCAATCCCCACTCGTGGGGCTTTCCGACCACCGATGCGATCGGCTATCCCATCGTGATCGATTGGGCCACCTCCGTCGTCGCCATGGGCCGCGTCCAACAGCTCCTCCGCGAAGGCAAACAGCTCCCGCCGAACGCCGCCGTCGACGTCAACGGCCAGCCCACCACCGACCCGGCGCAGGCGAAATACCTGATTCCGTTCGGCGCGCACAAGGGCTACGGCCTCGCGCTCATGAACGAGATCATCGGCGCCTTCATCGGCGGCTCGCTCCCGACTCTGCGCAACCGTTGGGATCAGGTCGGCGACGACAAAGGCACCTGCGCCTTCTTCTTTCAAGTCTGGCACCCCGACGCGATGAACGCCGGCGCCTTCGCCAAAGGTCGCAACCAGCAGCAGAACGTCAAAGCCGTCATCGCCGACATCCTCGGCCACGGCAACGAGGCCTGCATGTTGCCCGGCCAGCTCGAAGCCGCCGCCGCTGCCCGCACCGCCAAGAACGCCGGTCTTCTCTTCAGCGAAGCCGAGATCGCCGCCTTCAACGAAATCGCCCACGAGACCCGCAAGCCCCGCTGGAAACTCGCCGACCTCAAAGTCGCCGAGTAAGCCGTTGCGCTTCATCCGAAACGATCGGCTGCTTCCAATCGCCGAACTCAGCAAGGGCCGCCCCTCAAAGGCGGCCCTTTTTTGTGCCCGACGATCGCTTCACCTCCTTGCGTCCTGGATTTCGGCGGCGCTTTCGCAGCACCCGCCGCGTGGGGCGCGGCGTTGCGCAGCCTATCGGCCAAAAGCCCAGAGTTTCGTCGTCGTGCGCAGGTAAAGCCGCTCGCCCACGAGCGCCGGCGTCGCGAGGATGCGTTCACCGAAATCCGCCTGATGCAAAATCTCCGGCTTGTCGCCGCCCGCCTTCACAACCGTGACTTTGCCGAGGAGAGATGCCAGGTAGATGCGGCCGTCCGCTGCCACGGGCGAGGCGTAATAGCTTCCCAGCGCACCGGTCAGGCGTTCCTGCGTGTAATGCGGCTCGCCGGTCTGCGG
>CAMATV010000520.1 GCA_945861235.1 Opitutus sp. GAS368 | reverse complement strand
TCCTCGGCGGCGGCGTTGCCGGAGAGGGTGCGGCCGTCGCGGGTGGTGACGGTGACGAGTTGGTAGGTCTCGAGCATCACCTCGCTCGGGTTGATGATCTCGGTGAGGATGTAGTCGAGATTGGCGCGGTTGGAGCCGGTGAGGTCGGGGCCGAGGTTGCCGCCGGCGCCGTAGAGCGTGTGGCAGGCGATGCAGGTGCGCTCGAAGAGGGCGCGGCCGTGGGAGGGTTTGGCGCGGGCGAACTCGGCGTCGGTGAGGAGACGCTTGAAGTTAGCGATGTCGGCCTGCTTGTCGCCGGCGGGTTGGGCGACGGGGCCCCAGAAATCGACGAACGAGGGTCCGAGCACGCGCGAGAGCTGGCGGGCGGCGAAGGCGGTGACGTCGCGTTTCGGAATGGTGTTTTGGGTGAGCGCAGCGAGGAGCGCCCGAGCGGTGGTTTGCCGACCTGAGAGCGTTAGAATGGCTTCGGCGCGGTCGGCGGCGTCGAGCGCGGCGTAGCGGGCGAGGAGATTTTGGGCGACGCGCGGATCGTCGAAGGCGGCGAGCGCGCGGATGGCGTCGCGCCGCAGGGGCGCTTCGTCGAGGAGAGAGAGCGTGGTGGGCAGAGACTCGACGTAGGCGTCGCGGGCGAAACCGCGGAGGATATCGCGGCGACGTTCGACGGGCGCGGTGCGGTCTTGGAGGACCGCGAGCTGGGATGCGGCGGCCTGGGTGTCGCCGAGGAGCTGACTCACCTGAGTGACGAGTTCGCGCAGTGTGGCGTCACCGGTGGCGGCGAGCGCCGCGGCGGTGGTGCCCCAGTTTTTCGGCGGGCTCGTCTCGCGGCGGCCGAGGGAAGCGAGACCATCGCGCAGGCCTTGCAGCAGCGCGAGGCGGGTGGCGAGCGAGGAGGCGGTCGCGAGGGTGGCGACGACGGCCTCGATTTGTTGGGCGGCGGCGGCGCGTCGGGCGAACCACTGGGTGAGCTGCGGGATGGCGCTGCCTGCGGCGAGGGCGAGGGCCCGGGGAGCGTCGACGGGAACGAGGGATTCGACGCCGGACCAAATCATCTTCGGGAGATTGTGGTCGGCGATGTCCTCGGCGTGGGCGAGGAGACCCGCGGCGATCGGCCAACGCTCGGCGAGCGGAATACGCTGCAGCGCGGCGGCGAGGTAGAGGCGCACCACGGGCGACGGATCGGAGACGGCGAGGGCGGCGAATTTCTTCAGCGCGGCGGGACCCACTGAATGGTCTTCGCCGAGGAGTTGGACGGCCCAGCCGCGAATGTAAGGCTCCGGGTGATCGAGCAGCGGGAGCAGGCGATCGGCGGGGAGATTCTTGGTGACGTGCAGCGCCCAGAGGGCGCGGAGTTTTTGCGCGGCGGTGTTCGACTGGGCGAACAGGTCCCAGAGGCGCGCGGGCACGGCGGCGGAGAGGCGTCCCTCGGCGGCGCGCTGCTGGAGGATCACGCGGGCGCGGCGGCCATACCAATCGTTGCGATGTTGGAGGAGCGCGACGAGCTCGAGGTCGGACTGGGCGGCGAGGTTGAGGCCGGATTTTCCGGCGAGGCCCTTGGGGGCGAGGCGGAAGATGCGGCCGGTTTCTTTCTCGGTGAGGGAGTTGCCGCAGATGTCGCCGTCGTGCCAGTCGAGCACGTAGACGGCGCCATCGGGACCGATCTCGATGCTGAAGCCGACCCACGCGGCGTCGTTGGCGAGGAGCGTATCGTCGCCGTGTTGGCCGACGAAGCCGGAGCCTTTGGGCACGAGCTTATCGGTGAGCACGGCGTGCTCGTGAATGTTGGCCATGAAAATCCGGTCGCGGTACTCGCGCGGGAATTCATCGGCGAGGTAGATGCGGGCGCCGCCGTGGGCGGAGCGGTGACTGTGGTCGGCGATGGTCTTGATATCGTCGTAGATGGCGGGGTTGATGTGTTTGCCGCCCTGGCGGTGGTAGATGCCGCCGGGGATGACGTGCCAGAGGTGCGGAATCACGCAGGCGGTGATAAACATTTGGCCGTGGTCGTCGAAATCGAGACCCCACGGATTGCTGAAACCGTGGGCGACAATTTCGAAGCGGTCCTTGGTCGGATGATAGCGCCAGACGCCGCCGTCGATGTATTGGCCGTCGACCACGGGGATTTTTTCGGGAAACGGCTCGCCCTTTTTGAAGAGTTTTCCGCCATCGGCCGGTTTGCCGACCGTCGAGCGGGTCGCGAAGCCCTGGCAGCCATAGAGCCAGCCATCGGGCCCCCAGTTGAGGCTGTTGAGCGTTTCGTGGCGGTCTTGGATGCCCCAGCCGGTGAGGCGAATCTCGATGGCGGAGTCGGCCTGGTCGTCGCGGTTCTTGTCCGGGACGAAGAGGAGATTGGGGGGTGCGCCGAGCCAGAGACCGTCGAAGCCGACGGCGATGGCGGCGGGAAACGGGATGCCTTCGACGAAGACCTTGCGGGTGTCGAATTTCCCGTCGCCGTCGGTGTCTTCGAGAATGACGATGCGGCTGTCGCCGTGGTTAGCGAAGCCGGTCTTGCGGGTTTCGTAGTCGCGATTTTCCGCGACCCACATGCGCCCGCGGTCGTCCCAGCAAAAGGCCATCGGCTGGGTGATCATGGGTTCGGCGGCGGCGAGTTTTGCTTCGAAGCCGGCGGGGACGGTCATTTTGGCGGCGGCCTGTTCGCCGGTGAGGAAGGTCGCCTTGAGGCCCTCGGCCTTGGCGAGGCGCCAAAGGATGCTGTCGTTGGTTTGGCCGGTGTAGGCCTTCCAGCTCTCGGTCATCTTGAGGTCGTTGAGTTCGCCGGTGTAGACGACGAGCTGATGGCGGATGGTCTCAGTCTTGCCCTTGGCGATAGACCAGTCGCCGGAGATGGCACGGCTCGGACCGACGCCCATCTGGCCGTCGACACGCCACGGGAGCGGGTAGTCGGAGTTTTTCGGATGATCGAACACGGCGATGTGCGCTTGGTCGGTCCGGCCCTCGAGTTTGAGGCCGATGTCGACCCAGAGCGCGCGCTCGCCGGTGGCCCGCTTGTTCTGCTGGCGGTTGCTGTTGACGACGGCGCCCTCCATGCCGGCGCGCCAGGGCATGCGGACGAAGAGCCCGCCGTATTCATATTTCGCGACGGTAATATCGACGAG
>CAMATV010000519.1 GCA_945861235.1 Opitutus sp. GAS368 | reverse complement strand
GATCATCCCTTGCAGGCTTGGCTCGCGAAAAATGGTCCCGGCCTGCATCACTTCTGTTTCAAAGTAGACAGCGTCGAAGCCTCCCACACCGAGCTCACTGCAGCGGGTCTCGCCACGCTTTCCCCGCCCCCTCACCAAGGTACTCAGGGCAAACGCGCGCTCTTTCTCGACAAGTCCGTCACCCAAAACGTGCAGGTCGAGGTCACCGGGGCCTGATTCTATGCAACTCTCCAAGAGCGCTGCGTTCGCCGCCCTCCCACCCATCTGGCCGACCGACGTCCTCGCCGCCAACGCCGCGTCCGCCTCTGGGCGCACACTCGTCGTCCTCGACGATGATCCCACCGGCACCCAGACCGTCCACGACATCGCCGTCGTCACCACGTGGGATGTCGCGACGCTCACCGCCGAACTCTCCGCCGCATCCGCGTGTTTCTACGTCCTCACTAATTCCCGCAGCCTCACGCCCGCCGCCTCCCGCGCCCTCCACCTCGAGCTCGCCACCAATCTCCGCTCGGCCTCGCTCGCCACCGGCCGCGCCTTTGTCCTCGCGAGTCGCAGCGACTCAACGCTCCGGGGCCACTACCCGCTAGAAACGGACACTTTGTCCTCCACCCTCGGCCCGTTCGACGTCACGTTGCTCACCCCCTACTTCGAAGCCGGCGGTCGCTACACGCTCAATGACACCCACTACGTCGCCGAGGGTGACCGTCTCGTCCCCGCCGCCGAGACACCCTTCGCGCGCGACGCTGCCTTCGGCTATCGCCACTCTCACCTCCCGTCGTGGGTCGAAGAAAAGACCGCCGGCCGCACCCGCGCCGCCGACGTCGCCACGATCTCCCTCAACGAACTGCGCTCGGGTGGCCCGCTCGCCGTCGCCGCAAAACTCCGCGCCCTCCCACGCGGCTCCGTTTGTATTGTCAACGCCGCCGCCCCGCGCGACATCGAGGTCTTCGCCGCCGCCACCCTCGCCGCCGAGTCCACCGGCTCCCGCTTCCTCTACCGCACCGCCGCCGGTTTCGTGGCCGCCCGCATTGGCCAATCCCCCCAACACGCGCTGCTCTCTCCTTCCGCTTATTTCGGACCGGCGACTTTCCAGTCGCCGACCGTTGGCGGCCTCACTTTGGTCGGCTCCTACGTCCCCAAAACCAGCGCCCAACTCGCCGCGCTCCTCGCCACGTCCGCCATCACGTCCATCGAACTCGACGTCGCCGCGCTCCTCGACGACACCCGCCGCCCCGCCACTCTCGCCGCCGCCGTCGCGCAAACCAACACCGCCCTCGCCGCCGGCCGCGACACTGTCGTCTTCACCAGTCGCCAGCTCATCACGTCCTCCGACGCCACCGCCAGTCTCGCGATCGGCCGCCGCGTTTCCGACGCGCTGATTTTTCTCATCCAAAATCTCACCGTCGCCCCGCGCTATCTGATCGCCAAAGGCGGCATCACCTCCAGCGACACTGCGACCCTCGGCCTCGGCGTCCGCCGCGTCCTCGTCCTCGGCCAGGCCCTGCCCGGCGTCCCCGTTTGGCAACTCGGGCCCGAAGCCAAATTCCCCGGCCTCGGCTACGTCGTCTTCCCTGGTAATGTCGGATCCGATACGGCCCTGGCCGACCTCGTCGCCCGCTTATCCCGCTCCTAGAAATTTCCTAATATGAAAACCATCCCGTTCCTCCTCGTCCTCGCGCTCACCGCGCTAATCCTGCCGCTGCTCCGCGCCGCCACTCCCGTCACAAAAGCCCCCGCCACACCCCAACGGACCGGCGGCGCTCCTGCCGCCGCCGACGCCGCCGGCACCGTATCCGCCGCGTCCCTCCCGCTCGCCGGCACCGGCTACTACCTCGACCAAGGCAAGTGGGCCGCGATCAACCCCAACGAGCGCAAAGCAGCCTCGGTCAAATTCACGGCTCCCGCTCGCAACGGAGCCTATCACATCCGGCTCCACACCGTCGGCGAGAACGCCGGTTCCTCGATCTACGAGGTCTATCTCGCCGAGAAATTACTCGGGCGCTTCGTGTGCCCGCCTTCCAACCTCACGGTCGAAGAGGGCGAACGCTTCAACCAAACTTGGCACGGCGTCGAGGTCAGCGAGGGCACCCTCGTCGAAGTGCGCTCGCAGATCGGGTCCAAGGACGGCAAGGAATCGAGCCGCGGCCGTTGGTCCAAAATCACGTTTTCTCCGACCATCCCCGGCAACGACGGCCACGGCCAATCCCAACTCGACCTCGCAAAAGCTCAGCGCGAAAAACTCTTCCGCCCCGTGCCCCGCCAGCCCAACGGCAACGCCAGCGTGCAGATCGCCGGCGAACTCCGCCAATGGCACAAGGTCTCCGTCAACCTCGCCGGCCCTTTCGCCGCCGAGACCGACACCGCGCCGAATCCGTTTACTGGTTACCGCTTCGACGTTACCTTCACCCACGAGTCCGGCTCGCCGTCCTACGTGGTGCCCGGCTACTTCGCCGCCGACGGCAACGCTGCCAATACGTCCGCCACCGCCGGTACCGCGTGGCGCGCCCACGTCTCGCCCGACAAAGCAGGCAAGTGGAACTACCGCGTCGCCTTCACCACCGGCCCCAACGCCGCCACCTACGGCAAGGGCACGGTCCTCGCTCCCTACGACGGCCTGACCGGCTCTTTTACCATCACCCCGTCGAATAAAACCGGCACCGATTTCCGCGCCGGCGGTCGCCTCACTTACAACGGCGGCCACTATCTTGTCCACGCCGGCACCGGCCAGCCCTTCCTCAAGGCCGGCGCCGATGCCCCTGAGACCCTGCTCGCCTACGCCGACTTCGACGACACGCTCGCGCTCAAGAAAGAAGTTCCCCTCAAGACCTACGCGCCGCACCTCGGCGACTGGCGCACCGGCGATCCCATGTGGAAAGGCGGCAAGGGCAAAGGCCTCATCGGCGCCATGAACTACCTCGGCACGAAGGGCGTCAACGGGATCTCCTTTCTCACCTACAACGCCGCCGGCGACGGCGACAACATCTGGCCCTTCGTCGCCCGCGACGAAAAGTTCCACTACGACTGCTCGCGTCTCGACCAATGGGGCATCGTCTTCGACCACGCGCAGGCCCGCGGCGTGTTTCTGCATTTCAAGCTCCAGGAAAACGAAAA
>CAMATV010000518.1 GCA_945861235.1 Opitutus sp. GAS368 | reverse complement strand
ATGTGCTGGGACGAGCGCGGTCGTCTCTGGATCGCGGAGAACTACACCTACTCCGACAACAAGGAGCGCTTCGACCTCAAGCTCCGCGATCGCATTGTCATCTTCGAGGACACCGACAACGACGGGCGTTTCGATCAACGCACGGTATTCGCCGATGATCTCCAAATGCTCACCAGCATCGAGCGCGGCTTCGGCGGCGTCTACGCGATGTGCCCACCGCATCTCCTGTTCATTCCCACCAACGGCGACAAACCCAGCGGCCCACCGCAGATCCTCATCGACGGTTTTAGCACCCAGGCCGCCAGCCGCCACACCTTTGCCAACGGTCTCAAGTGGGGGCCTGACGGCTGGCTCTACGGTCGCGTCGGCATCAGCAGCACGAGTTGGGCGGACGTGCCCGGCACGCCCCACGACCAACGCTCACCCACCGCCGGCGGTATCTGGCGCTATCATCCCGCCCAAAAAATCTACGAGCCCTACTGTCACGGCACGACTAACCCGTGGGGCATGGATTGGGATCAACACGGCGAGATGTTCTTCATCAACACGGTCATCGGCCACCTCTGGCACGGCATCCAAGGAGCGCACTTCAAGCGGATGCACGGCGACGATCCTTACCCGCGCATTTACGAACTCATCGACCAGCACGCCGACCATTACCATTGGGATAGCGGCGAGGTGTGGACCGATGTGCGCAAGCTGGGCGTCACCCCCGCGTCCTCCCGTGTCGGTGGCGGCCACGCGCACGTCGGCCTGATGATTTACCAAGGTACGAACTTCCCGCCCGAGTATCGTGGCCAAGTTTTCACAACCAATCTCCACGGTCGCCGCGTAAATATCGACCGCCTCGAGCGCCGGGGCAGCGGCTACGTCGGCAAGCACGCCCCCGACTTCATGCGGACGGATGATCCGTGGTTCCGAGCCATCGAAATTCAAGCCGGCCCCGATGGCGGCGTCTACATTCTCGATTGGAGCGACATCGGCGAATGTCACGAAAACGACGGCGTTCACCGCACCTCCGGACGTATCTACAAAATCACCTACGGCGACCCCACGCGTCCCCAGGAGACCGATCTCACGAAACTCACCGACGCCCAACTCGTCGCCCTCCAGCCCAGCGACAACGAGTGGCTCGTGCGCATGGCGCGCTGGGAACTCCGCGAACGCGCCCGCCGGCACAACGGCCTGCCCGCAGTCACGCAGCTGCTCCGCGAGCAGTTCACCACCGCGCCCACGCCCGCCAAAAAACTGGCCGCGTATTGGACGCTGGAACAAATCTCCGCCTTCGCACCCGACGCTGCCGCGCCCGTCGCTCCCCTGCTCTCGGCCATGCGCACGAGCCCGAACGAACACCTCCAGCGTTGGGCCATCGCCTCCACGCCCGCCACCGCGCAGAACACCGCGAGCCCGTTCCTCCGCCTCGCCCGCGCGTCAACCCTCCCTGCGCTCGCGCCCGACGCCCGCGCCCAACTCGCCGCACTCCTGCTCACGCACGCCGAAGATGCCACCGACCACAATCTGCCGCTCCTGTATTGGTCGGGCATCCGCGCTCTCGCCCCCAGTCAACTCGTCGCCCTCGCAGCAACGTGTCGGATTCCACTGGTGCGCCAGTTCATCGCGCGCCGCGTCACCGAAGACATCGACCAAGCCCCCGCACCGCTCAACGCGCTCCTCTCTCTCCGGTCCAATGGCCTCGCGGCCGACATTCTCCGCGGCATGAGTGCCTCCCTCCGCGGCTGGAGCAAGGCCAAGAAACCCGCCGCGTGGGACGCCTTTGCCGCCCGCGTCGCTGCACTCCGGGACGACGCGCTGACGCAATCACTCCGCGATCTCGAAGTCCTCTTTGGCAGCGGCCGGGCACTGGCCGAAGTGCAGGCCATCGCCCTCGACAACCAAGCCAATACCGAAAGTCGCCGTGCCGCCCTGCGCACCCTGATCGAGGCAAAGTCTCCCGACCTTCGCAAGGTCTGCGAATCCCTGATCGGCAACGCCGCGCTCAGTGTCGCCGCGATTCAGGGGCTCGCCTCTTTCGACGATCCTGCCGCGGCCGACCGCATCATCGCCCGCTACAAAGGCCTCTCTCCGCACGAGCGTCCTGCCGCCCTCGCCGTCCTCGTGGCGCGCCCGACGTTTGCTCGCGTCCTCCTCAATCAAATGGAACGTCCCGTGGAAAAAATTGTGATCCCGCGCAGAGACCTTACGCCGGTCCTCGCTCGGCAAATCCGGAGTTTCCACGATGCGTCGCTCACCCAGAAACTCGCCGAGGTCTGGGGCGAAGTCCGCGAATCCAGCGCCGACAAGCAGCAACTCATCACCACGCTCAAAGCGAAGCTCACCCCCGCGTTCATTCGCACCGGTGATGCCAGTCAGGGCCGCGTCATCTACGGCGCCGTCTGCGCCGCGTGCCACAAACTCTACGGCGAGGGCAACACGCTCGGCCCCGATCTCACCGGCAGCGGCCGCCACGATATTGGGTATCTCATCGAAAATATCGCCGACCCCAGCGCCGTGGTCGCCGCCGAAAACCTCATGACCGTGTTGACGCTAAAAGACGGACGCGTGCTGAACGGCATGTTGAGTGACAAATCCGAACGCACGGTAACCGTGAGAATGATCGATCAGGAGACGCGCATTGATCGCTCGGAGATCGCCAAACAGGAGCAACTTCCCGTGAGCATGATGCCCGAAGGCCTGCTCGCCGCCTTAACCGATGACCAAGTCCGCCACCTCATCGCCTACCTGCAAACCACCGCCCAAGTGCACCTACCGAAATAACCCGCTCGTTTCGTTCTTATGCTCCGTCCCATCGTCGCCCTGTCCACCTTCACGGCGCTCGCCCTTGTGGCGCCGCTCGCGAACGCCGCCACCCCGTCCAAGCCGCTCAACATCGTCGTGCTCTACGCCGACGACTGGCGCCACGACACGCTCGGTGCAGCCGGCCATCCGGTCGTGAAAACGCCCCACCTCGACCAGCTCGCCAAAGAGGGCATGCGCTTCACCCACAACTGCGTCACCACCGCGATCTGCGGCGTGAGCCGCGCCACGCTCCTCACCGGCCAATGGATGTCGCGCCACGGCAACCCCGCGTTCGCCATGTTCACCACGCCGTGGGCCGAGACCT
>CAMATV010000517.1 GCA_945861235.1 Opitutus sp. GAS368 | reverse complement strand
ATCAGGGGATTTCCGTGCGACGAAACTTCCAGCGAATCCTCGCCGGTGTAGGAGCGCGGGCTTTGGAAAAATGTGCACAACACATCGTCTAGGAGTTTGCCCGAGCGGTCCCGGTAGTCGCTGTGAGTTCCGACCCGGGGTGGGGGAGTGACGCCAAAGATCGCCGCGCACAATCTGGACGTATCCGGACCACTGATGCGAACGACCGCGATCGCAGAGGTCCCCCGTGGGGTCGCCAGGGCGGCAATGGTGTCGGTGGAGCGTGGCATGGATCGGGCGTTCACGCTTCGCGGGGGCGTGCACCAAGTCAAACGCGCGTACCGCTGACCCTGCGTCCGGCCGGCAGTGTCAAAGTCGCCCTGCCAATCTTTCTCTTTCCTCGTTATCTTTCTCTTTCGTCAGGGTTTGCCGGCGGGAGCGAACGATTAAGAGAAAGAGGAAAGAGGAAAGAGAAAGATCACCGGGCGTGACATCGACTTTGACACGGCCCTGCATGCGCCCGGCCACGCTGGACGCCACGCGTTCGCTGCGGGCCGGGGTTGAAGCGGTGTTCAGCGGGCCGTCACACTCAGAGGCGCTACGCGCATGTCAGCGGAAACTTTATCGCCGGGATAAACAATGACCTGCGCGCCCTCGCTCAAGCCGTCGAGGATTTCGGTTTGGATTCCGTTACTACGCCCCACCTTCACCGTGCGGAGTTGGGACCGGCCCCCAGCGACCACGAATGATTGCCAGCTACCCGCGCGTTGAAACAAAGCTCCGGCGGGCGCGCGCAGCGCGGCAGTGTTTTCCCAGACGACGATGCGGGCCTCGACCCGGTAGTTGTCGCCGAGGGTCAGCCGTTTTTCGAGTGGCTCCGTAAAATCGGCGATGACGTAAACCCGCTGTTCTTCGACGCCGAGCGCGGAAATTTTCGTGAATCCCGAAGGCTCCACATGGCGCACCCGGGCCGCCAAGGATTCCGCGCCGCCCCACTGCTCAAGCAGGACGCGTGCTCCGGGCTTAATCGCCACCCCATCGCGCGAGAGCACTTCGATCCGGACTTCGAGATCAGTCGGATCGCCCACCTCCAGCAAAGGAAAGCCGCCGGGCACCACGCGCGCGCTTTCCTGCAGGACCCGCAGAATCCGTCCGCTCACGGCCGAAGTAATCGCGAGCGGTTCCGCGCCAGCGGTTCCGCCGTTCTTGCCCCGCGAGAGAATCGCTTGGGCCTGCTCCAATTCAAACTCCGCCACCTGCAAGGCAAACGCTGCCCCGCGTTCGTCGTGCTGGGTAGTGGTCGCGCGCATTTGGGCGGCGTCGAACTCCTGGGCCGAAAGCACTTTTTGCGTGAAGAGCTGTTGCAGCCTTTCGAGGTCGGTCGAAAATAATTTCGAGGCGGCGGCGGCCCGTTCGCGCTGAGCTCGGGCAGCATCGCGGGCCGCTCCGGCGGTGCGCACGCGGGCCTCCGCTTGCGCCTGGCCGCGTGCATCCAGAAAGTCAGCACCGCTCGTCTCGAGGGTGGCGAGTACGGTTTTTCCTGCTACGACCACGGCCCCGGCTTTCCACTCAATCCGGCGGAGTTGGCCCGCCACCGGTGCCGACACGACGTAGCGATGCTGCACACGCGTCATGCCTTCTTCGTCGACGGTCACGGCGAGCGGGCCACGCGAAACGCTGCCCACCTCGACGGGGACCGCCCGCGGCCAGAGCCCGACGACGATTAAGGTAGCCAGCAGCACGAGGCCGAGCCACGGGAGGCGACGCCGCCAGGCGGGCGTCCCGTTCTTCTTGGTGACAGGGGAGGGGAGGGGAGCTGGGTTCATGGCGAAAAAACGCAGGACTTTAATCGAGTGCTTTGAGGGCGCTCACCAGATTAATATCAGCGAGCTTGCGGGCCGCAAACCACGCGGACAACGCGGAAGCCAAAGCGACGACTAGAATCGCAAAAGCGTAGTTATCGGCGGTCAGCACGAGCGGCAGGCGCACCGTTTCCGTGTTCACTGAAGAGAGAATGCCCTTCGCAAATCCGGAACCAATCACCAGTCCGAGTGGTAAGGCCGCCACGGTGAGCAGCACGAGTTCACCCACCAGCACCGCCCCCACTTCCCCGCGGCTGAAGCCCAGTACCCGCAGGGTGGCCAGTTCGCGCGTGCGCTCGGAGAGCGAAATCCGGGCGCTATTATAAATAATTCCGAAGGCCACGATAATCGCGAACAGCAGATACATCTTCTGGAGCAGACCGATGCTCTCCCCGGTCGTTTTACGAAAACCGTCACGTATTGAATTCTTGATGACACAACCGGCGGCGCGCGGAGTGTGTTTCACGGCGTGCAAAAAATCGCTCCAGCGACTCGCGTTGACGACGAGGTGCGCGCCGCTGATGCGATCGCCTTCGAGGAGCAGACGGTTCAAGGCATGCAGTTCCATGTAGGCGGCCATGCCGGCAAAATCCTCGGCTAAACCGATCACGGGAACAGCGAGTTCGCGCTCACGACCTTCCAGGACTTTCGCAATCACCTCGTCGCCCGGACGCACGTGAAGGATGTCGGCCAGCTTGCTGGAGATGACGATGCCGCGCGCGGGCAGGGTGAGTTGACGCGGTTCTGCGTCGATGACCCGACTCAGGGTTCCGCGCTCAGGGAGGCCCTGGAGGGTTAACCGCCGGGAAATAGGCCCGGCGCGAAGTTCGACGGGAACGAAGCGAAACGGCTCGGCGAGCTCGACGCCGGGCAGGTGCCGGAAATCGGCGATGGCGCGGGAGGGGCCGGGTTCCACGAGGGTGAGCGTCACGGTCTGGCGTTGCACGATGTCCCACTGGAAATCGATCACGTAGGCGATCCCGTCGCGAAACGAATTGGGCACGATGAGAATCCCGGTGGCGAGCGCGAGCGCGAGACACGTGAGACCGCTGCGAATGGGGCGGCGTTCGATGTTGCGGAGCGCCATGCGAAACGAGGCGCTGAACCAACGGGCACCACCGATCCGTTCCAAAAGCGCGGGGCGAAAACTCGCCGGGGCCTCGGGCCGCATGGCCTCGGCGGGCGGCAGGTGCACGGCGCGACGCACCGCCCCGGCCACCCCAGTGAAGGCGGCGAGCGCGCTGACGGCGGCAGCGGCCACGAGCACGCGAGCGTCGAGCACGAA
>CAMATV010000516.1 GCA_945861235.1 Opitutus sp. GAS368 | reverse complement strand
GTCCTCGAGCAGCACGTCGACCTCGCGGTGAAGCACGACCAGCTGATTCTCGTTCATACGCCGCACCTCGAAGACAAGCTCAAGGGCACGCGGCTCATCGTCGATCTGCTCCGCTCGCATCAAGGGGTGAAACCCGGACGCGTGATCATCGATCACGTCGAGGAGCACACGATCCAATACGTGCTGGATCAGGGATTCTGGGCGGGCATCACGCTCTACCCGGATTCAAAATCCTCGCCGCCGCGCGCCGTTGACATGCTCGAAATCTGCGGCCGCGAGCGCATCTGGCTTAACTCCGCGTGCGACTGGGGCGTGAGCGATCCGCTCGCTGTGCCGAAGACAGCCTTCGAGATGCGCCGCCGCGGCCACAGCACCGAGTTCGTCGACCAGGTGCTCTACCAGAATCCGGTCCGCTTCCTCTCGCAGTGTCCGAAGTTCAAGCTCGAGCCATCGTGAAGCGCGCCGATTTCCCAGGTAGGGACGGCTCTCCGAGCCGTCCGCGCGGGACCGCTCGGAGAGCGGTCCCTACCGCAATGCTCTTAGCTGCATGAAACTCAACCACGGCCTCCACCTCGCCTACTGCACCAACGTCCACCGCGGCGAAACGTGGGCGCAGACCTTCGACACACTCGAGCGCCACACCCTCGTCGTTCGCCGCCGCATCGCCGCCGGCCGGTCCTACGCGATTGGTCTACGCCTCGGCGCCCGCGCCGCCGAAGAACTCGCGCAACCGGCCGCACTCGAGGCCTTCCGGCGCTGGCTCGACACGCACGACTGCTACGTTTTTACGATCAACGGATTTCCCTACGGCAGCTTCCACGGCACGCGCGTAAAAGAGCAAGTCTACGCGCCCGACTGGTCCACGCCCGAGCGCCTCGCCTACACGCAACGCCTCTTTGATCTCATCGCGCAACTCGTCCCCGCGGACGTCGCCGCCAGCGTGAGCACCGTGCCCGGTTCCTTCAAAGGCTGGACTAACGACGACCCCGCGCGCCGCGCCGCAATTTTTTCTAATGTCACCGCCATCGGTCGCTATGTCGCCGAACTCTCCGCGCGCACCGGCCACGATCTCCACCTCGGCCTCGAACCGGAGCCCTGTTGTTATTTCGAAACGACGCCCGAGACGGTGGATTTTTTCAACGGCTGGCGTGCCAGTGATCGTGCCGTGGACGCCGAGGGCCTGCTGCGCCGCGTCGGCGTCAACTACGACTGCTGCCACCTCGGCGTGGAATTTGAATCTGCGCCCGCCGCCCTCGATCGCCTCGCGGCCGCCGGCCTCCGTCTGAGCAAGATTCACCTCAGCTCCGCCCTCCGCGTGAAGCCCGACGCTTCCGGTCGCGCCGCGCTCGCCGCCTTTGTTGAGCCGACCTACCTGCACCAAGTCGTCGTGGGTAACGGCGCTACCGGCCTCGTGCGTCAGCGCTATGTCGACTTGCCTGATGCTCTCGCCGACCCCGTGCCGTCGCAGCCCGACGACGAGTGGCGCGTGCATTTTCACCTGCCGCTGCACGCCGCGCCCGGTGCGCCGTTCGGCGACACGCGCGACCACCTGCTCGGCGCGCTTGATTGGATGAAGACGCATCCGGACGCGTGCCAACACGCGGAGATGGAAACCTACACATGGGAAGTCCTCCCGCCTGCACTGCGCATCGGGATCGAAGATCAGCTCGTGCGTGAATACGAGTGGACGCTCGCGGCGCTCGGCGAGCGGGGCCTCGCCTAACATGGCTGATTTTTCCGTAGCCCTGCTCGTGAGAGCAGGGACCGATATGGCTGATTTTTCTGTAGGAGTAGTAGCCCTGCTCGTGAGAGGAGGGACCGACGTCACCCCTTGCGAGCGACCCTCCCGCTTCTCACGAAGCGGGCTACGACGGTCACGAGGGCTACGATGGTCACGATGGCCACGATGACTACGATGACCTCCGCCCCTCCCGCCGTTTCCTCTTTCCGCCTCTGGCTCGACCTCGCCCGCGCCGGAAACTTTCCGTCCGTTTGGAGCAATGTCCTTGCCGCCCTCGTGCTCTCCACGCCCGTCGTCGGCGCGTGGCCGGCGCCCAGCTTGCTCGTGCTCACGCTCCTCGCCGGGAGCCTGGCCTACGCCGGGGGCACGACGTTGAACGACGTTTTCGACGCCGGCTTCGACCGTCAGCATCGCCCCGAGCGTGCGATCCCGCGTGGCCTGATTGCCCGCACGACCGCCGGCTGGGTGGGTGGCCTGCAACTCGCCCTCGGCCTGGGTCTGCTCGGGTTCCTCGGTGCGTCACCGTTCGCCGCCGCGGGACTTGGAGGGGTGATTCTCCTCTATGATTGGCTCCACAAACGCTGGACGGGCTCCGTGCTGTTGATGGCTGGCTGCCGCGTGATGCTGGCCGTCACGCTCGCAACGTTGCCCGGCCAAGTAATGGGCACGGTCTTCATCGCGTGGCTCGTGGCGCTCTTTTTCTACATCGTCATCCTGAGCCTGCTGGCCCGCCGCGAATATCATCCCGGCGCGCCCGCCGAGAAACTCGGGAAGATTGTCCGAAAGCTGCTCGCGTTCATCCCCTTCGTAGACGCGTTCGCACTGCTGGCAAGCGCCGCGTGGATTCCGGCGGCATGCTGTGCGGTGGCGGTGCCGCTCGGGAAGTGGGCGCAGCGGAAAGCGGCTTCGAGTTGAGGGTCGGTGGAAGAGGGCAGGGTTGAAGACCGCGCCCTACTGCTAAAATGCCTCCTTGTCGTCGCCCCGCGCTTGTCCGTGCGAATGACCTTTGCGACACCACTGGCGGTGTGAAGACGGGAAGGTTTCGCCCATGTCCGACTCACGCGATCAAGGCGACCAAGGCCCTCCCGCGAGTGGACAAACGGGCAACCGCCCGCACGGCGGCGCTCACCGGATTCGCGGCTCACAAGTCTCTGATGGCAATTTCGCAGCAGGTGGCTTAGCGGAATTTTTCCAACGTGGATCGAGCGCGCTGGCGGGCTTCTTCGTCGTATTTTTCGCGCTGAGGCATCGTGAGGGCTTGCTCGAAGGCGAGTTTGGCGGCGTCGCGTTGGCGGTCCGCGAGCAGGGCGAAGCCGAGTTCCACGCGGTGAGCGGGGAGGTGGGGAGCGAGTTCGGCGGCGCGTTGGAGGAAGCGCACGGCTTCGGCGGT
>CAMATV010000515.1 GCA_945861235.1 Opitutus sp. GAS368 | reverse complement strand
GGGTGCCGAGGGAGTATTGGTTGAACGCGTTCTCAATGTTCACCTGCGTGGCGAAGCCGAAGCGCTTCCCGATTTTATGGCGATACGAGACGGTGAGGTTGGTCTGGAATGTCTCGGGCGAGCCGTAGCGTTCCCGGCCGCCGCCAGGGGTGTTGTAGTAGAACGTCCGGTTCTTCATGCCGACGGCGACGGTGCCGCCGACGCCGAAGCCGTTGAGGAAATGATCGCCGGAGAACGTGTAGTTGTTCGTCAGCACGAAGCGGTATTGCGAATAGCCGACGGTGGACTCGCCTTTCTTGGCGACGACGCCGATGCCTTTCGTGCCGTTGGGGTCGGACCAGAAATAGGGAATGTCCGAGGTGGCGAGCCCGGTGACGCCGGTGAGCGCGGTGCCGTTGGGGCCGACGAAAAACTGGAGCACGCGGCGGAGGTTGCTCGTCTGGAGGCGGCCGTTGTCGTCGGCGGGCTGCGCCCAATACGGGCCGGCGCGGTCGTTCATCATCGCGATGGTCAGCGGCGCCGAGGTGCCCTGGGCGAGGATCGCCGCGGGATCGACTTGGGCGTTGAGCGCGTTGATGCGGGCGGTGATGACGGCGGCGTCGGTGGGGACCATGAAGGGCGTGCCGTTCTGGTAGGTGACGGCGCCGTTGCGCACGAAGAACTGGTCGTTCCAGAGGAGCGGGTAATTTTTGTCGGTGAGGTTCTGGCCGTCGCTCGTGGTGGCGGCGAGGCGCAGGCGCCAGTTGCGGGTGGGGCTGGCGGTGAGGATGACCTCGAGGCCGCGGGTCGTGCGGTCGAGGTTGATCCATTGGTTCTTGGCGCCGGCGGGGCCGTTGTGCGCGCCGTTGAGGCCGGTGGGGTTGACGAGGTCGCGGACGCCGGTGCCCGCGTTGATCATCTCGTCCTTCGAATCGGTCGTGTAATATTGGACGGAGCCGGAGATCCGGCCGTCGCGCGAGTTGAACTTGAGGCCGACCTCCTGGCCGGTGCCGCTGGAAGTGCGGGGAGCGTTACCGAGCGGATCGTTGGCGTTGACGAGCGCGGTGTTGTAGGTGCTGGAGAGGTTGTAGTAGGCGCGCAGCCAGTCGCGGACACCCACGTTAACGCCGAGGTTGTAGCTCCGATTGGACTTGGTGCTTTCGGCCCAGGGTTCGACGACGGTCGTGGTGATGTTGGGCGTGCGCTTGAAGGTCTCGTTGCCGCGGATACCGACGAGGGAGATGAAGCGGTCTTGGAACCAGCTCGTATTGTTTGACGCGTAATAACCAGCGACGCGGTTTTCCCAGTTGTGGCCGTCGTTATTTTGGCCGCTGACGCCGGGGAGGCCGGCGAGTTGGGCGAGGCCGAGGGGATTATTGGGCCGCACCCACGAAGGGTCGCGCGGGTTGCTGGCCATGCGGACGTAGTTCACGCCATCGATGGTGATGCGCGGGCTGTTCCAGCCGCCGCGCACGAAGGGTTTTTTAACGGGGCTGCTGCCGACGGGCCACCAGACGCGGGGCATCGGGGTGCGGCCGAGGTTGCTGGGAATCGCGGGATTGTAGATGACGTTGAAATTCGCGTCGGCGAGATAGTGGGTGTAGTTGGTCGGGCCGGAGTCGGCCCACTCGATGTCGTAGCCCACGAGGGTCTGGCTCTGGGCGCGGCCCTTGAAAAATTCGTTGGTCAGCATCGAGGAGCCGCGCACGGCCCAGCGGCGCGTGGGCTGCTCGGTGTCGGCGTAGGTCCGGCCGTTGGCCCATTCGTTGAGCGTGTTGCCGTTGAGGAGCGGGGCGCTCAGGCCGGCGGTGCCGCCGGCGTTGTCGGAGGCGTAGTCGTTGTAGAGGACGTTGAACTGCGACGAGAGCCACTTGGTCCACACGGTCTCGGCGGCGACGGAGAACACTTTGTTGTTCACGTATTCGGTGCCGCCCCAGCCGCCCCAAGAATTGAGGTTGTCGAAGGTGAGTCCGCCGTTGGCGATGGCGCCGCGCGGCCAGGGCAGGCCGGTTGCGGGGTTGATGGCGCCGGCGAGACCGTTGCGGAGCATGTAGGCGAGGCCGAAGTTGTGGCGCGGATCGGTGGCAGTGTTGGTGAACGCGATGTTCTCCTGATTGGTGTTCAGGATGCGTTCGTTGACCGTCCGCTGGCCCTGTACACGGAGGACGGTACGGAGGGGCGTGAGCTTGAAGGCGAACTGGCCGTAGAAGCCCTTCGTCTCGTAGCCGATAAAGACGCGGCGGTATTTTTGCGAGTCGTCCAGATAGCTGAAGCGAAACGCGATATTATCGCCGCCCCAGTTGTAGTCGAACTGGCCCTGCTTGGAGCCGTATTGGTCGATGCGCCATTTGCCCTCGCCGTAGCGGCGGTTGAAGTTGGCGCGCTTGGACACAGTGTTGACCGTGCCGCCGGCCCCGCCCGCCCCGTAGAGCAGACCCTGCGGACCGCGGATGACCTCGGCGCGCTCGACGTCGAACGTGCTTGTGACGCCGACGGCCGTGGAGCCGAAATTATTTGCGGCGCCCGTGGCGGAAAATCCGTCGCGGTGGATCGCGCCGCCACCGAGGCCGCGCACGCCGAGAGTCTGGTTGCCGAGGCGGTCGCCAGGTTGTTGGGAGAGCGCGTCGGATTCCGGATTGGACATGACGGTGCCGGCGCCCGCGCCGTAGTTGTTGAGCATCTCCTCGATCGACGTGGCGCTGATGTCGCGCATGAAGCCCTCGGTGAAGATATCGGCCGAGACCGGGACCTTGTTGAGCGCGGTGTTGAACTGCGTGATCGAGTTGGAATTGAGGGCGCCGTAGCTGTTGTCGGCGTCGGATTTTACCTCGAAGGGATTGAGGGTGATGAGATCGCCGGCGGGTTTTTTCTCCGCAGCCTTTTTCTTGGCGGCGTCGACTTCGGCGGCGGTGGGAGTCGGCGCGGTAGACTGGCTGTGCGCGGGGAGGAGCAGTGCAAGCGGGGCGAGGAGGAGGGCGGAGCGGAGGTAGGAGTGCATGGTAGTGGAGGGGGCGAGGAAGGGGCGCGATGGGGCTGGACGCACGCAAGGAGCGGGGCGGGGTTGGGGAAATCGTCTGCGGGGGTAAAATCGCGGACGAGGGCGCTCAAGGCGTAGGGTGGCTCGCGGGGGCGTTTAGTATCGGCGGTTGGCA
>CAMATV010000514.1 GCA_945861235.1 Opitutus sp. GAS368 | reverse complement strand
CGGTCGTATTCCAGCAGCGTCCGAATCATCGAGCCGCAGCGAATATAGGCTTCCTTCGCATCCGGCAGGTCGGGCTCGAGCTTGAGCGTCTCGGCGTAGGCATCCCGGGCCTCTTTCCACTGGTGTTGATTTTCATAGGAGAATCCCTTTGTGAGTGCCTTTTGCACGGCGTCGCGGTGCTCGTTTTCGCGGGCTGAGCGCAACATTCCCTGCACGTCCGTCTTCTGCGGATAGACCTTCAGCGCCGTCTGAAACTCGGTAATCGCCTTCGACCAATCCCGACGTTTGACCGAGGCTTTCGCCGCCGAAAATGCCGTTTCAAATCGGGTCTCTTTCTCCAAGCGACTCGCCCGCGCCTGGCCGGCCTGAGCGGCTGCGGAAACTCCGTCGAGTGAGAATGCTTTTTGATATGATTCCGCCGCCCGGGCATACTGCGCCTCCTTCTCGAATCCTTCGCCTTGCAGCAGGAGTGCGTAAACGCGATCGATGTTTTCCGCCCGCTTTAGTCCGGCCAACGCGATCTCATTGCCCGGAGCCAATTCGAGCGCCGCATCGAACGACGTTTTCGCCAAATCGCGCTGCCCCTTGGTCAACGCCAGTTGCCCTTTCAAGAGATTCTCTTGCACGCGACCTGCCAAGACGCGCTCCGCTTTCTTGAGCTCCGCGAAGCCTTCATCAAATGATGTCTTCGCCCCGAGAAAGTTGCCGTCGTCCAGCAGCTTGCGCCCGGCTCCGGCATTTTCAAACGCAGATTCCAGCGCTCCCGGAGCCAAATTGCGCGCCCGTTCCAGATATTTGATCCGCACCAAAATCGCATCATAACCCTGCTGCGCATCGTGTTTGGCTTTCACGTTGCGGCTAAACGTATCCATGTCGGTGTTGAGCGCCGAAAACGTCGAAAAGGCCCGGGACCATTCGTGGCCGGACAAGAGGCTTTCACCCTCCTGAAATGATTTCGTGATCAAAATCAATCGCTGCAACTGCACCGGGTGATCGTGCGGCAGGCGCCGCAGCTCGTTGAGCGCTTTGGTCGCGGTCGCGTGGGCCAATTCCGCCTTCGACTGGCTCACGAAAGCCGTGTTCGCATCGTCATGGGTCTGCGCGCTCACGGCGACCGCTTCACTCGGCTGAAAGATCTGCGGCCCCAACACCAGCTTGGCGACGCGGATAACCACACTCGCCGTCAGCAGTAACCCGAAAAAACCGCCTACGCTCCACAGCAGCAGGCGCTTCAAAGTCCACCGGCGCTGCGCGGTCTCGCGACCTGCTTCAGGATTCCAATGGATGATCCGGCGTTTTTTGCCAGAGGAGGAGGATTCATTTTCGTCTGCCATGATGGGGTGCCAGTGGGCGGCGATTGCCAAAGGGTGAAGAGGCGAAAGGGTGAACGATGCGACGGATGGTAAAAGTTTACTGCGAGGTAGGACGGCCGAGATCATGCTTTGTTCATCCCAATTTGCAAAGGGCATTATTATTTTGGCGGTGGCAGGCCCATTCCGCTGCAACGAATGAATTCCCCTCTGAGCGCGGGGCTTGCTAACCGGCCAAACCGGACTATTCGTTCGGATCCGTTCCCCCTTCTCTAATCCCCATGAAATGTCTTGCAGGATTTTTCGGCGCACCGCTCTTGCTCCTCGTGACCATGCTCGGCGGTTGCTATCAGGTACCCGTCACCGGTCGCCAATCGATGAATCTCGTCGATGACAAAGAAGTCACGAAGATGAGCGTCGCGGCGTTCGACGATATGAAACGCCAGTACCCGCTCTCGCGCGACAAGCAGCGCATCGCCCAGCTTCAACGGGTTGGCGATCGCATCTCCAAGGTCGTTTTCTGGGACATGCCCGATGCCGACTGGGAGTTTGTCGTGTTCGAAGTCCCGCAACAAATCAACGCCTTCGCGATGGCAGGAGGGAAAGTGGGTGTCTTCAGCGGACTCTACCGGATCACTGAAAACGATGACGAACTGGCGTCGGTGATTGCGCACGAAATCGCCCACGTCACCGCGAAGCACATCCACTCACAACTGTCGCAAGAAATGCTCGTCAAAACCGGCGGCCTCGTCGGCGGCGTCGCCCTCATGGGATCGGGCGCTGGCATGCTGACGTCTTCCGCGATTATGAACGCCTACGGCCTGACGGCGGGCGTGTCCGGCCTAGCCTTCGACCGAAAGAAAGAAAAGGAAGCTGATTACATCGGCCTGATGTATATGGCCCGAGCGGGCTACGATCCCGAGGCGTCGGTCAAGGTCCTAGAAAAATTGGACGCCGAATCGTCCAGCCAGCCGGTGCAAGCAGCATTCCTTTCGACGCACCCGTCCAATCCGGAACGCATCACGCAGCTGTTGGATGCCCTGCCCAAGGCGGTGAAACTACGGGAAAAGAGCGCCATCGAGGCTAAGCCAATTTTGATCAAATAGTCGACGACGAGACTGTTTAACTTGGCTGGACGGTCCGGTTAATCGTCTCTCAGTTCGTCCCCTTTACGTTAGTCATCTCTTCGGCTTCCCCCGGTGAGCATCATGATTAAGTGAAGCATCTGTCCGAGCGATGCCACAAATGCGGCCACATATGTGAGCGCCGCAGCATCGAGCGTCTCGTGCACGCCCGCCATTTCATCTTGGTCCACGATCCCCAGATGGACGAGTTGACGCTTCGCGCGGGCCGTCGCGTCGAACTCCACGGGCAACGTGACAAACTGAAACACCGTAACCACCGCGAGCGCTCCGATCGCGATTTTCAGGAGCAGCCCGCCCATCGCACCACCCACGAGATAAATCGCGAATCCCCCCAAAATCATCGCAATGGGCGACGCCACTTGCACCGCCGGCACCAATGATTGGCGCACCGCCATCATGCCATAGCCGACCTTGTCTTGGATCGCATGGCCGGCCTCGTGCGCCGCCACGCCCAAGGCCGCGAGGCTCGTGCCGTGAAAGTTGTCCGGCGACAAAGCGAGACGCTTATTCGACGGATCGTAGTGGTCGCTCAGCATCCCTTCCACTTCGACGATCTCCACGTCGTGGATACCCGCGCTCTCCATCACGGCCGCTGCCGCCGCCCGGCCCGTGATGCCGTTGCGCGATGGAATTTGGACATTCTTGCGATAGGCGCTCATCACGCGCATCTGCGCGTA
>CAMATV010000513.1 GCA_945861235.1 Opitutus sp. GAS368 | reverse complement strand
ATGGTCTCCTCTCCGACTCAGTCCCTTCCCTCGCCGTCGCCCGCCCCCGTCGACGAACCCGTAGAACAGGGCAACTCCCTCTGGCACGACGCTTGGCTCCGCCTCCGCAAAAACAAACTCGCCACCTTCGGACTCGCGTCGCTCGCCGTCATCGCCTTCGCCTGCCTCCTCGGCCCGCTCCTTTCCCCGTACGGCTACGAGGAACAAAACCTCGACCTCGGCGCCTCGGCCCCCAGCGGTGCGCATTGGCTTGGCACCGACACCCTCGGCCGCGACCTCCTCGTCCGCCTCCTTTTCGGCGGGCGCATCTCGCTCGCCGTCGGTCTCGCCGCCACCTTTGTCGCCCTGACCATCGGCGTCGTCTACGGCGCCGTCGCCGGATTCTTCGGCGGTAAACTCGACGCCTTGATGATGCGCTCCGTCGACATCATGTATTCGATGCCCTTCCCCATTTTCGTCATTCTCCTGATGGTGCTCTTCGGGCGTAATATCATTCTCCTCTTCGTCGCCATCGGCGCCGTCGAGTGGCTCACCATGGCCCGCATCGTCCGCGGCCAGGTGATGTCGATCAAGAAAATGGAGTTCATCGAAGCCGCCCGCTCCCTCGGCCTCGGCCGTCGCCGCATCATCTTTCGCCACATTCTCCCCAACATGCTCGGCCCAATCATCGTCTACACGACCCTCACCATTCCGGGCGTCATGTTACTCGAGGCCTTCCTCAGTTTCCTCGGCCTCGGCGTGCAACCGCCCATGAGTTCCTGGGGCGTACTCATCAAAGACGGCGCAGAGAAAATGGAAGAATTCCCGTGGCTCCTGATTTTCCCCGGCACGGTTTTCTCACTCACCCTCTTCTCGCTCAACTTCCTCGGCGACGGCCTCCGCGACGCCCTCGACGTCAGGTCATCGAAAGATTGAGGTGGGGCCGCCGCTCGTCGGCGCGCAGGCCTTTCTAACGCGCCTACCCGCCTCTCCGCGCATTGACACCCCACCACCATCGGAATTCATTTTGGGCCATGCCCGCCGCACTCATCGCAGCCAACTCGCGCCGCCGCCCCACTCGTAGCGCACGTAAATCCGCCAAGCCCGACCCTTCGCTCTATGATCGCATCAAGCATCTGTGCGGCGTGATTGCGGGGCCGGGCGACCTTTCGACCAATCCGAAATACATGGAAGGTTATGGCCGATCGCGTCGTCCTTGATGCCGGCCCGCTCGTTGCGCTCATTGATCGGGACGACCAGTTTTACGAGTGGGCCTTGGCCCCGACACGCGAACTGGCACCGAAGGTGCAACGGGTGACTTGCGAGCCGGTCGTTGCCGAAGCCTACCACTTGGTCGTTCGCACTACGGGCGGAACGCACGCGCTGCTCCGCTTCTTGGAACAGGGTGGAGTTCATTTGGACTTTAGTTTCGCCGCGCACCTGTCGTCGCTGGCTGCGTTGCTGCGGAAGTATCAGGACATTCCCATGTCGCTTGCCGACGCCTGCCTCGTCCGTATGAGCGAACTACACGAGGGCAGCCGTGTCTTTACCCTCGATTCCGATTTTTTGTTTTACCGCCGCCACGGCCGCCAAACCATCCCGCTCATCACACCGGCCTGACCCGCATGATCCGCCGTTTCCGCCCTTACTTCAGTTACCTGCGCCCTCAACGCGGTCTGCTCATCGTCGCCATTCTTTGCGGCATCATCGCCGGCGTCGCGTCCGGAGCCGGCCTGCCCCTGATGATCGACCGGGTGTTTCCCGTGATTTTCTCCGGGAGCGCCCACGTCCTTTCCGGGTGGCAGCTCGCCGGTGTCATGCTGTGGATCCCGTCCGTGTTTCTCCTGCGTGGCGTCGCCGGCTACCTCAATACCTATTTCATCCAACTCGTCGGCACGCGCGTGCTCGAAAACATCCGCCTGGATTTCTTCCGCAAACTCCAAGTGCTCCCGCTCTCGTTCTTTCAGAAAAATTCCTCCGGCGATCTCCTCTCCCGCGGCCTCTCCGACGCCAACCAACTCCAGGTCACCCTCATCACGGTCGCCAACGAAATCATCCGCAGCCCCGCCACGCTGATCGGCGCAATCAGCGTCATCATTTGGAAAGCCTACCAGATCGAAGGAGTCGCCTTGGTTCTCGTCACGCTCGCGGTGGTTCCGCTCTCAGTCTTGCCCATCCGCTACATCGGAAAAAAACTCATCAAGCGCGCCGGCCAGATCCAAGCCGAACTCGGCGGTGTTACCTCTATCTTCAGCGAAAATCTCAGCGCGACCAAGGAAGTCCGCGCCTTCAGCCTCGAGGACCGCGAGGTCGCCCGTTTTGGCCGAGCCTCGCAGACTCTCATCCGCGCGCAGCTGAAATTCGTCAAATACGAGAAGGCCCTCACCCCGCTCATCGAAATCGTTTCCGCCATCGGTATTTCGTTCACGCTGCTTTACGCGTATAAGGTTCAGCTGGACCAAAAGACGTTCACCACCCTCCTCCTCGCCCTCTACGCCAGCTACGAGCCCATCAAAAAACTCGGCAGCCTGAACAACGAGCTGAAACGCGGCCTCGGCGCCCTCGACCGTCTCGAAGAAATCCTCCAAGCCCCCGTCGCCATCGTCGACTCCGCCGACGCCCTGCCGCTCGCCCGCGCCCACGGCGCACTCGCCTTCGAAGACGTCTCCTTCGCCTACGCCACGGACGAACCCGTCCTCCAAAAAATCTCCGTCCTCATCCCCGCCGGCACCGTCTGCGCCCTCGTCGGCCCGAGCGGCGCCGGCAAGTCCACCTTCGCCAATCTCGTCCCGCGCTTCTTCGACCCCGTCGGAGGCCGCGTCACCCTCGACGGCCACGATCTCCGCGCCCTCCGCCTCGCCGACCTCCGCCGCAACATCGCCGTCGTCTCCCAAGACCCCGTCCTTTTCAACGACACGATCTACCACAATCTCCTCATCGCGCGCCCCGAAGCTTCCCGCTCCGAGATCGAGTCCGCCGCCCGCGCCGCCTACGCGCACGAGTTTATCCTCAGTTTTCCCGGAGGCTACGAAACCCTCGTCGGCGAACGCGGCGCGCGTCTCTCGGGCGGACAAAAACAGCGCCTCGCCCTCGCCCGCGCCTTCCTCCGC
The DNA here is from genome assembly GCA_945861235.1 of Opitutus sp. GAS368. Classification (GTDB taxonomy): domain Bacteria; phylum Verrucomicrobiota; class Verrucomicrobiia; order Opitutales; family Opitutaceae; genus GAS368. The sequence goes on along the minus strand of CAMATV010000513.1, from coordinate 45 downwards.
AACGCCCCCATTCTCATCCTCGACGAGGCCACCAGCGCCCTCGAC
>CAMATV010000512.1 GCA_945861235.1 Opitutus sp. GAS368 | reverse complement strand
ATTTTGATTGCGCTGGTGGCTTTGCCCTTCGGTTGGCTGTTTGAGGTGATTGCGCGATGAGCGCGGTCCGCGGTGCGCGGCCGGTCACGCTGGGTGACTGGGTGACGTTTGCCGAAAAACTCTATGCGCGTGAAAAGTTGGCGCTCGGTCAGATCGCGACGAATGCGCACGACGAGGCGCTTTATTTGGTGCTGACCGTGCTCAAGCTGCCGCTCGACAGTGAGGCGCGGGTATTGAAGAAAAAACTGACGGCGGCGCAGGCTGCGGCGGTCAAGGAGATCCTGCACCGCCGGGCGATGGAGCGAGTGCCGGCGGCGTATCTCACGCGCGAAGCATGGCTGGGCGGGCAACGATTTTACGTCGACGAACGCGTGATCATTCCGCGTAGCTATTTTGTCGAGATCATCGCGCAGCAGCTCGACGCGTGGCTGCGGGCGCCGGAGAAAGTGCGGCGGGTGGTCGATGTGTGCACGGGGTCGGGATGTCTCGCGATTTTGTTGGCGCAGCATTTTCCGCAGGCGAAAGTGGATGCGTTGGATTTGTCGGCGGACGCACTGGAAGTGGCGAAGATCAATATCGCCGCGCACGGTTTGACGAAGCGGGTGAAGTTGTGGGCGAGCGATGTGTTCGACGGCGTGCCGGAGGTGAAGGGGCGGAAGTATGATGTGATTCTGAGCAATCCGCCCTACGAGCCGAGCGCGCACGTCGACGCGCAGGCGCCGGAGTTTGCGGCTGAGCCGCGGATGGCGCACGACGGCGGGCGCGATGGCTTGGAGATCATTCGGAAGCTCCTGCGGCAAGCGCGCACGCGGCTGACTGACGAAGGGCTCGTGCTGATCGAGGTCGGCGGGCTGTGCGCGGCGATGGACAAGGAGTTTGCCGCGTTGGAGCCCCATTGGCTGCACACGGAAGATGGCGCGGATTGCGTGTGCGTGATCCACGCGGCGCGACTGGCGAAGTGGCGAGGGTGAGAAGCGAGGGAGTTGCGCGGTGAGCTCGCCTTCGCGGGCAGCGATTTATTTCTTTTCGTCGGCCTTGCGCGTGGGCAGGCCGGCGGCGGTCCAGTCCTTAAAGCCGCCGACGTTGGACGCTTTGACGCCCTCCTTGTTCAGCGCGGCGGCCACGGTGCCGGCGCGACCGCCGCTGCGGCAGTAGAGGATCACCTGCTTACCCTGATGCTTTGCGAGAAATTCTTTCCAGAGCTTTTTGTCGCCGTCGAAATCGCTCTTGGGGAGCAGCGTGGCGGGCGTGGCAACGCCGGTGTCAGCCCATTCGAAAGCTTCGCGACAGTCGACGAGCACGGCCTTGCCCTCGGCGACGAGTTTCGCGGCGTCCTGCGGGGCGATCTTGGGCGCTTCCGCAGCGAAGGAACGGGACACGAGGGCGAGCAACAGCGCGAAGGCGGGGAGGATTTTTTTCATGGGAGAGGGTAGCGTGGGCGAGTTTGAGCCGAGGGCAAGCCGGCGGGTGCCAGCGGCGGGAGGTAACTCAACGCGTGGGGTTGGCGAGGCCAGAGGCGGCGAAGAGCGTGGGGAGCGTACGGGACGAGACTGACGGGTTGAGTAGGGAGCGATGAGAGGAGCGCGCGGGGTCTTCCACAACGCCTGCGCTCGAGTGGTCTCGCCGCTGAACCGAGCGTAAGGCGGAGTGAGCGAGCCGTGTCGTCACAAATCAAGTACACCGCACTCTGCGGGTTGATGCCTCAGCGCGCCAAGTCGTAAAGGGCGTAGCCCGCGAAGAGGTTCGGGAGCGCACGGCAGGGGGAGTGCCAGTCGCCGGCGAGGTGGGCGCGGCGGGCGATGTGGATTTTCTTCGCGGCGCAAAAATATTCAAAGTCGGCGATTGTAACCGGATTCGCAGGACGGCTCTCGAACCACTCGGTCGTGTAGACGGGATTCCGCAATTTTCGTCCGCGTAGGAGCATATCGACGCGGTTTTTCCAGAAGCCGTGGTTCACGAAGCCGACCGTCAGGGCGCGGCCGACGCGGAGGGCTTCGGTGATGACGGCCGTGGGGTCGCCGAGTTCGTGGACGGTGCGGGAGCAGATGACGCGGTCGAAATGTTTATCGGGAAAGGCCCGCATGAATTCCGTCATGTCGCCTTGATAGGCCGCGAGACCGCGGCGGACACAGGCGGTGATTTTCGCGAGCTCGAGGTCCACTCCGACGGCGGAGACTTTTTTCGTTTGCACGAGGTAGTCGAGGAGTACGCCGGGACCACAGCCGAGGTCGAGGACGCGGGTGTTGGGCTCCACCCAGTCACCGATGATCTCCATGTCGACCGTGCGTTTTTCGACGAGTTTGGTCATGGCAGGGAAAACCGGACGGAGCAGGGGCCCACGGAACCCACGGAAAAAAATGTGGCGGAGAGGGAGGGGGAAATACGAAAGGGACGAGGGCGGACCACTCGCTGGCGCGCGCGGCTACGGCGGACCACTCGCTGGCGCTCGCGGTTACGGAGAACGGCGGGAGGTGTGCGGTCAGATCGCATAGTCGAAGACGTAGGGTTGGTCGCGTTCGATCCAGGCGCGGACGAGGCCGTAGAGTTCCTCGGATTCGAGCAGGAACGAATCGTGGCCGAGGTCGGTGGAGAGTTCGGCGTAACTGGCGCGTTTGCCGGCACGGAGGAGCGCGAGAGTGAGCTGGCGATTTTGCTCGGGAGGGAAGAGCCAGTCGCTGGTGAAACCGACGATGAGGGTCTCGGCCTCGACGGCAGCGAAGGCCTGCTCGAGCGTGCCGTGGGCGTGGGCGAGATCGAACTGGTCGAGGGCGCGGGTGATGTAGAGATACGAGTTGGCGTCGAAGCGGTTGATAAAACTCTGGCCCTGGTGGCGCAGGTAGCCCTCGACTTCGAACTGGACGTCGAAGGTGTAGGCGTCGCCGTTGGCGGTGTTTTTTTTGCGGCGGCCAAACTTGCGGTCCATCGACGCATCGGAGACGTAGGTGATGTGGGCCATCATGCGCGCGATCGCGAGGCCGACGCGCGGGCCGGCGTCCTTGGTGTAGTCGCCGCGGTTCCAGGCGGGATCTTGCATGATGGCTTGGCGGCCGACCTCGTTGAAGGCGATGGCTTGGGCGCTCTCGCGGCCCGTGGTGGCCATGCCGAGGACGCGGCGCGTGAAGCGCGGGTAATCGGTTGCGAAGCG
>CAMATV010000511.1 GCA_945861235.1 Opitutus sp. GAS368 | reverse complement strand
GCTCAAAACGAACGGAAGAGCGCCGCCAACATCCGCCAGATCGTCGCGTTCGAAGAATTCGGCGATCGCGGCGCCGAAAACGTCGGCGATCTGATGCGTTTTCTTCCCGGTGTCGGAATCGTCGACGGCGGCCAGACGGCCAGCTCGATCGCGCTGCGCGGATTTCCCGACAGCAACACCGCACTGCAACTTGACGGGGCCGAGTTGGCGAGCGGGCGGGGTAACAGCCGCACGCAATCGGTGCTCGATGTCCCGATGGCCAATATCTCGCGCGTGGAAGTCAACAAGGTCCCGGTCCCCGACCAGCCCGCGAGCGGCATCGGCGGCTCGGTGAACATCATCAGCAAAAGCGGCTTTGAGTCGAAGCGGCCGGTTTTCAACTACAAGGTTTACCTGCTTTCAGACAGTTACTCCGGCCTCACGCTGAAGGGCGGTCCGCGTGGTCCAACCGAGCTCTTGAGTCCGAAGTATCAGCAACCCTCGTTCGACTTCACCTACCTCCTGCCGGTGAACAAGCGGTTCGCGATGAGCTTCGGCGGATCGCGTTCTTGGCGCCTCAAGCCGATGGAGCGCGACAACGCCCTCGACACGCAGTCGGACTGGAACTTCAACGGCGGCTTCCAGCGGCTGAGCACGTGGCTGAGTTTGGCCAACATTATTCAAACGTGGTCGGCCCAGATCGGTGCGGAGTGGAAAATCACCCAACGGGATGTTTTGAGCGCCAGCCTCCAACATCGCTACGTGTCGAACAACATCATGCGCCTCAGCTATGTCGCGAACTACGGCGCGGGCGCGAACGGCGACTCGACCTTTACCCAGGGTGCCGCCAACGCGGTCGGCACCGTGGCCCAAGGTGCGGGCACTAATCAGGAAACCGGAGCCGATACCACTCATTTGGTCCTGAAATATAGTCACCGCAGCGAAATCTGGAGAATCGAGGCGCTCGGGGCGTTGTCCCGGTCGCAATCGTTTCTCGACGATATCGACAACGGCCACTTCAACGCGGCGACGTCGTCGATTACCGGTTTGGTGCTTCGGGGCGAAGGGACCGGAGAGAATGACGCCCATATTCCCGTGCGCTCTACGGCCGTCACCGCGGCCCGGGTGCCGGTCAATATCTTCGGCCGCGACAATTTTGTCCTCGGCAACCCGACCTCCAATCAAAACAAGGTTCTCACCCAGAAGCGGACGGCCAAGTTCGATGTCACCCGGGCTTTTCTCGGTCCGCTGCCGTTCTCGGTGAAGACCGGAGCCTACGTCGATCAGCAGGTCCGCGATCAGCGCTCCTTTGCGCAGACGTGGACGTTCACGCCGAACGGGTTGACGACCAACGCGGCCAAGCTCGCCTCCAATTTCGACGTCTTTGACTCCGCATTCAACGCCACGGCTCCGACGATCTTCGGCAACAAGGTGAGTTGGATCAGCCTGCCGAAATACTACGACTTGATGAAGGCGCACCCCGATTGGTTTGTGCGCAACGAAGCCACCTATGTGCAGACGGCCACCGCCAACTCCCGCAAGCTGGCGGAGACGGTTTCGGCCGCCTACCTGCGAGGCGATGTGCGCCTGCTCGACAAGCGTCTTCTCGTGGTCGGGGGCGTGCGCTTCGAACAAACCAAGGACGACGGCCAGGGCCAACTCGATGATCCGACCGCGCAATACCAGAAGGACGCGAGTGGAAATCTCGTGCGCGGGCCCACGGGCGCTCCGATTCTGCTGACCACCGACGCCCTCGCGCGCGCCAAACTGCGCTACAAAGAGCGCGGCACGCGCGTGATTCGCACATACAGCGATTTTTATCCGAGCGTTAACCTCACCTACACGCTGGCCGAGAATCTCCTGCTGCGCGGCGCCTATTCGCAGACGATCGCGCGCCCGAATCTCAACAACATTATCCCCGGCAGTTCCATTGCCGATCCCACGGCCGCCAACCTCGTGATCAACGTGAACAACACCGGGCTCAAACCATGGCTCGCCCGCGGCTACGATCTCTCGCTCGAATCCTATCAGATCAAGGGCGGCTACGGCTCGGTCGGCGTGTTCCAACGCGACATCAAGGATTTCTTCGATTCCGTCACCACGCCCGCCACGCCCGAACTCCTCGACCGCTACGGACTCCCGGGCGATCCGTTTTATCTGAACTACGATATCACGACGCTCACGAACGGCTCGAGTGCGCGGATCACCGGCTTTGAGTTCGCCTACAATCAGTCGCTCCTTTTTCTCCCTCATTTTGCCCGCGGCTTTCAGGTGTTCGTCAACGCCACCCGGCTTCGTCTCGAAGGCGGTAATCAGGCTGATTTTTCCGCATTTGCGCCCAGCAACTATGCCGGCGGTCTGAACTTCGTCCGCCCGCGTTTCTCCGTGAAACTTTCGTTTACCTACCAGGGTGAGACCCGCCAGACCTCGGTAGCGGCGAGCACCGCGAACGGAATTCCCGCAGGAGTGTTCAACTATCAGGGGGAGCGTCTGCGCGTCGGACTGAACGCGCAGTTCAGCGTCACCAAGAAAGTCGCCCTGTTCGGATCGATGACTGATATCAACGGCCCCGGCTTCAATATTGTGAACCGTCAGTATGCGCCCGGCGCCGCTGACTATTTGAAGAAGCGGCGCCGTCAGGAACTCGGCTCGATCATCACTATCGGCTTGAAAGGCGAGTTTTAGAATCGCCACCAGGCGCCGCGACGCCCTGAGCCGCGACCGCATCCGACCACTTCGCCCCAATCCCTATGTCGTCCTCCCCCGTCGCCTTTGGCGCCCTGAACTACCTCGCGCTCGGTGCCTACCTGCTCGGCACCCTGTGGCTCGGGCTTTGGTTCGCGCGACGCACCCGCAGCACGTCCGATTATTTTTCGGCCGGCCGGCGGATTCCGTGGTGGGTGATGGGCATCAGCATCTCGAACGTCAGCTCGATTTCCTACATGTCGATCCCCGCGAAGGCCTACGCGGAGAACTGGACGATCTTCTGGGTCAACGTGCCGATCGTGCTGCTTGCGCCGGTCGTGATTCTCGTGCTGTTGCCGGTTTTCGCGCGGCTGCGCTCGGCCTCGGCCTACGAGTTTTTGGAAACACGTTTCGGCCTCGGCGCGCGGCTCTACGGCGCCACGGCGTTCGTGCTGCTCCAACTCGGCCGGATGGCGCTCGTCAT
>CAMATV010000510.1 GCA_945861235.1 Opitutus sp. GAS368 | reverse complement strand
GCGGGCGAGCTTCACGCCCATGTGGCCGAGTCCGCCGAGGCCGACGATGCCGACCTTCTGGCCCGGGCCGACCTGCCAATGGCGGAGGGGCGAGTAGGTCGTGATGCCGGCGCAGAGGAGCGGGGCGGTGGCAGCGAGATCCATTCCCTCGGGGACGCGCAGGGTGAAGGCCTCGTCGACGACGATGCTGGACGAGTACCCGCCGAAGGTGTGGCCGCCGAGATGCTTGTCGGGGCTGTTGTAGGTGAAGGTCGCACCGGTGAGGCAGAACTGCTCGAGGCCCTTCTGGCAGCTCGGGCAGGTGCGGCAGGAGTCAACCATACAGCCCGTGGCGCCGATGTCGCCGACCTTAAGCTTCGTGACCTTCGCACCGACGCGCGTCACGCGGCCGACGATCTCGTGTCCAGGTACGCAGGCGTAGTTCGTACCCGGCCATTCGCCGCGGGCCGTATGGACGTCGGAGTGGCAGACGCCGCAGAAAAGGATTTCCATCGCGATATCCGTCGGTCCCGGTTCGCGACGGGCAATCTGTAGCGGGGCGAGTTTCGAGGCAGGCGAGGCGGAACTGTAGGCCTTGGCGGAGGTGGTCATAGTGTGAAGACCCACACTGGGAGGCGGAACGGCCTTGGTCGCAAGCCGGGGAGGACAAGCCAACGGGGTCAGAGAAAAATTTTCAATTTACACCTTCCGCGTGAAGGGATCGGCAGAAAGAGGGATCAAGCGCCGCGCCCGCCTCTTCGAACCCCGCGACTACACCTGACTTCCTCTTCCCCCCGCTCTTCGTGCCCTTGCGTCAGTTATCCGTGCCTATCCGTGCAATCCGTGGTCAAAAAACACCCGACCGCTTCACGCCAACGCCAATGGATTCACCACCTCGAAAAAACCGAAGCCCGAAAAATCCGCGACATTGCGCGTGTAAAACCGCGTCACCCCTTGCGCCCGCAGCGTCTCCGCGAGCACCGCGTCGTGCACGAGCAGGCCGCTCCGTTCCTTCTGCGCCGCCAGCGCCTGCCACACCCCCGCCCAGCGCGACTCCTCGTAGCCGCAGTGCAGAAACCCCGTCTCCTCGCGAAACCACGCGATTTGCGCCAACGCGTCCTGTGCCGGCAGCGCGCGGGTCATCACGCGCGGGTGGCGGAGCAGCCGGTAGAGTTCAAAGAGCACCTGATCAGAAAAAATCCACTCGCGCGGTTTTACCAACGCCGCTTCCAGCCACGCTTTCGCGGCCGCGTGCTCAGCGCAGCCCCGGTTCATCGCATAGAGCAGCAGATTGGTATCGCCGCTGTTCATCGGCTATCCTCCCCATAAGCGAGCGCGCGCAAATCGGCGGCCTTCGCCCGCATCCGGCCCCCATCCACCGTACGGACCGCCACCCCGCACGGCTTGCGCCGCACCTTCGGATACATGCGCACCATCTGCTCGGCCGCCCGCCGCACCACTTCGCTCAACGGGCGATCCTCCACGGCCGCGATTTCCCGCAAATCGCGCAACACGGGCTCGGGCAACAAAACTTGGATCTTTTGCATGGCTCCATGCTTTAGCCGTCCTTTCAAAACGCAAGCGCCGCTCACCCTGCCGAGCACACCCTCTTTCCCGGTTTCACTTCCGACTGCTCTTGCGGCCCCGGATTCAGCCGTGAAATCCGTGGTTAGATTCTCCGTTTCCGCCGCTCTGCGAGGGATTCACGACCCCGCCGGGCTCGCTCTTTCTTTCGCCACTCGCAGGCCGGCCCAGTCTCCCAAAAAACCCACAACTATAAACCCTCTCCGCCCATGTGAGACATTAGACACATCCGCCCAACCGTCCTCGCCACCGACATAAAGACCATCTCGATCCGCGAACTCCACAACCGCGCTGGCTGCTACGTGCGCCGCGCCGCGATCGAACCCATCACCGTCACCGATGGCGGTGCCGCCGTCGCCATCATGCAACCCGCGCCCGCCCTCACCCGCATCACCTTCGCGCCGCGCCGCCTGCGCCCCGGGTTCCTCAAGCTGCTGTCCGAGCCGATGCTCGACGTCGATAGCGGGCCAATAATCTCCGAAGATCGCTCTGCCCGGTGATCTACTTCGACCGCCTCTGTCTCGCGAAATGCTACCTCCCGGAGACCGGTCACCAGGAAGTCTGCGTCGTCGCCCGTTTCCTGGCAGCAGCGCAAATCACCGGGATGCACGCCGAGCTCACACGCCGCAAACCAGTGTTGTGGCGCGGAGCGCACGCGGTGCCGCCTCTCCTCTCAATCGCCCAAAAGATTCAGACTTTGATTTGCCGGGTAGCCGCGAGCGCCAGCGAGTGGAGATTCGTACACTCGCTCACGCTTGCGGCTACGGAAGTGCGGGATCGTCCCGCCTCTCACGAGGCGGGCCACTACGGTCCACTCGCTGGCGCTCGCGGTACCGAAGAGTCCAGCGTTCAAAGGACGTTGGTATCAGGTGAGTTTTTCCACGCCGATGCCGGGGCCGTCAGGAAGCGTGAGTTTACCATCGACGATGGTCGTCCCTCGGAAGCAGTCGTTTTTAATGAGCAGGGCACCGTCGAGGTCAGCCCAGTCAACGAGCGGGGAAAGTTGGGCGGCGGCGGAAATCGCACAGGACGTTTCTGTCATGCAGCCGAGCATGACTTTCAGGCCGACGGCGCGCGCGAGGATGATCATCCGGTGGGCTTCGCGAAGGCCCGTGCACTTCATGAGCTTGATGTTCACGCCGTGAAAAGCCCCGGCGAGTGTGGCGACGTCGCCGAGACGTTGGCAGTTCTCATCGGCGATGAGCGGGAGCGGGCTGCGTTCGCGCAGCCACGCGGTGTCGTCCAGCTGTTCCTTCGGCATCGGCTGTTCGATAAACACCACGCCTTGGGTGGCGCACCACTCGATGAGGCGCAGCGCGGCGTCCCGGTTTTTCCAGCCTTGGTTGGCGTCGATCGTGAGCGGAACGTCCGTCACTTCGCGGATGGCGGTAATAATGGCGCGGTCGGTGGCGTCGTCGCGGCCGAGTTTTACTTTGATGATTTTGTAGGGGGAGGCCTCGCGGGTTTTCTGGCGCACGATATCGAGGGTATCGATGCCAATGGTGAAGGAGGTGACGGGGGCCTTGGCGGCGTCGAGGCCCCAGATGCGGTGCCAGGGGGCGCCGAGTTTTTTGCCGATCCAATCGTGGAGGGCGAT
>CAMATV010000509.1 GCA_945861235.1 Opitutus sp. GAS368 | reverse complement strand
TCGGTGAGTTGATTGGCACTGCCGAGGAGGACGTTGCGGCTCGCGATGAACTTCGCGTATTCCTCGATGAAGATCTTGCCCGGCGGGCGGAAATCGAAATCGCCTGGCTTGTCGCGGAAGAACTCGCGGTGGACGCGGGTCCAGACGAGCCGGCCGTCGGTGTCGATGTTGACCTTGGTCACGCCCCGGGTGGCGGCGGGGAGGTATTCGTTGACGTCGACGCCCATGGAGCCGGCGATCTTGCCACCGGCGGCGTTGATGCGGGCGACTTCATCTTGCGGAACCGACGAGGACCCGTGCATGACCAGCGGGAAGCCGGGGAGGCGGGCCTTGATTTTCTCGAGGACGTCGAAATGGAGGGACTGTTTGCCTTTGAATTTGAAGGCGCCGTGGCTGGTGCCGATGGCGCAGGCGAGGGAGTCGCAGCCGGTCTGCTTGACGAAGTCTTCGGCCTCGAAGGGATCCGTGAGGCACGCGTTGCCTTCCTCGACATTGATGTCTTCTTCGACGCCGCCGAGCATGCCGAGTTCGGCCTCGACGGAAATGCCCTTGGCGTGCGCGCGGTCGACGACGCGCTTGGTGATTGCGACGTTCTGGTCGAACGGGTCGTGCGACGCGTCGATCATGACGGAGCTGAAGAAACCGGAATCGATGCACTCGTAGCAGGTCTGCTCGTCGCCGTGGTCGAGGTGGACGGCGTAGATCGCGTCAGGGAAGATCACGCCGGCGGCGCGGATGATGGCCTCGAGCATGCGCTTGTCGGTGTAGCTGCGCGCGCCCTTGGAGATTTGGATGATAAACGGCGCTTGCGACTGGATAGCACCCTTGAAGAGGCCCATCGCCTGCTCGGCGTTATTGATGTTGTAGGCGCCGATGGCGTATTTGCCGTAGGCGTGTTTGAAGAGCTGAGCGGTGGTGACGATCATGGGAATAAAGTGGACAGAAGACTGGAGCTTCCGTGTGCGCCAATTGGCGGGCAAGGGTTTTCTCTGGGCATTAGGGATTCGGTCGAAAATAAATCCCTGATTTGGCCTAAACTGCGCGGCGGTTCCGGTGAAGGAACGATCGCGGACGCCCGGACGCCCAGCCAAGGTGGCGGACCGATTCAGCTCCCGGGGCGCTTCTCTTTGATCGGAGGTGGCGTTCCGCCGCTCTTGGTGGTGTTCGCGTTGGCAGCGGCGTTCTGCGCGGCGAGGGTTTCAGCGACAATCTTGGCGAGTTGCTGCTGGTTTTGCTGCTGCTGCTGGAGTTGCTGGAGTGCGGCCACCTGCGGGGCAGCGAGCACCGCTTGGGACTGGTTGACGGCGGTTGCCGTGATGGGGGCGGTGGCATTGCCCCCACCCCGAGCTTGGTCGCCGCTGAGCAAGGTCAGCATGCCGGCAGCCGTTCCACCGGGGAGGCCGCCGCCAGAGAGGGCACCACCGATCACCGCGCCCAGAGCACCGAGGTCCGGCATGCGCCCGGCGCCGCTGCCGGCAGTGGCTGCGTCAATACTGAGGCGGACGACCGCGCGATCGACCACCGGTTGCGTGGCAGCGCCCGTAGCGTCGGCGGGACGGCGTTGGGGGGGCGCCGGGGTATTGGCGGCGAGGATTTGGACGAGCTGATCGGCCTGGATCGAAGTGAGCGGCGTATCGGTAGAGCTGAGACGCTGCTGGAGCTGGTTCACGATGTTGCGCTGGGGGATCGTCTTTTCGTAGGTCTCCAGCTGATTGAAGCCGCTCTCGCCGACTACGGATTTGATGCTACTATTGATGTCGTTGCGGGCGACCTCCATGAGCTTTTGAACGGCGTTGCGATCCGTGCGGGGGTCGATGCCTTGGTCGCGAGCGGCGGACATGACGTCCTGCATGGTCGTCTGGCGATCGGCCAAGATGGTCTTGAGTTTTTCGGCCTGTTCCGGAGCGAGATTAAGGCTCTTAAAAAGTGCGGCGTAACGGGCTTGGACGGCGTCTTTCTGCTGGCTGCTCATGATCGCCTGAACCTCGGGTCTAGCCATGAGTTCGCGGAGGGCTTCGGCCTGTTGCAGGGGATTGTTGGCGGCGACTGGGCCACCGCGGGCCCCGCTCTTGCTAGTGGGATCGCGGCGGTCTCGGCCGCCCTCGCCCGCGGCGATCGTGCCGTCTTCGCCGCTGGGACGTTGGGCCGCCAGTTGGTCGCGCAGCTGTTTGTTGAGGCGCTCGAGGTCCCACGCGCGTTTTTGCAGGTCGGCGCGTTCGTCTTTGTTCATGGCGGCGGCACGCAACTCGACGAGTTCGCCGTATTGCTGCCAGGCGAGCATGGAACCGACGACGGTGGTGAGGGCGAGAAACGCGATCAGGTAGGTTTTGGGGTACTTCATAGGAAGGTTGACGCGGACTGTTGGGCTAAAGTTTCCGAAGAGACAGCGCGACGGCATGCCGGCAAGCGGCAGCCTGACAAAGTCCGAAGGGGCGTGGGGCTACCGTGGCGGGAATTCGAAGTCCGCCTTCGCCCCGGTCGGCGAGAGCACGAGGTAGGCTCCGAAGGGCAGGCCACGTTTCGACATGAATCCCTGAATGAGCTCGGTGCGGCCGGTTTCGAAGAGACGCAGGGCCTCGTCGGCGGGGATTTCCTTCGCGCAAAGGTGCTTCTTCAACGTGAAGACGATACGGTTGTTTTGGTCGGGCTTGCGGACGTAAAAGGCTTCGGGCGTCTCCACGATTTCCGCATCCTTGTGCATTTTGCTCTTACCGAGCACGACCGCCTGCGAGAGGTCGGGCGGGGCCTTGGTCTTCCGGGCGACCGGCTTGCCGTCCTTGTCGAGCTTCGGAGCGCGGGGCGGGAATTCCCATGAAAACTTCGGGCCTTCGCGCTTGAGCAGCGCGCTGAACGGACGGCCTTTTTTCGAGATGAAATTTTCGATGATCGACGTCTTGCCCTCGGACACGAGTTGAATGGCCATCTCGCGGGTGATCGCTTTTTGGCACATGAGGCGGCCGATGCGGAAGGTTTGCTTCCAGCCCTCGCCGTCGCGCTCGCGCAAAATGTGACTGGAGCCAACCTCGCACAGACCGGAGCCGGTTTTTTCGTCGGTCCAGTAAGGCTCGACGGTGCCGAGATCGACCTTGTCGCCGAAATCATACTCGGCGCGCCATTTTCCTTTTTCGGGATCTTTGGCGAGTTTGAGCAGCGCGGAGAAACG
>CAMATV010000508.1 GCA_945861235.1 Opitutus sp. GAS368 | reverse complement strand
ACACCGAGGGTGACGGCGAGGCCGTGGTAGCTGACGCTTTGGAGTTGATCGCGCGAGCCGCGATAGACGACTTGCGGTTCGTTGGTGAGATTATCGATGTCGCAGGTGAGGCTGACGTTCGGGCGGAGCTGATAGGCGAAGCCGAGGTTCATAACGGTGCGCGCGACGCGATACGTGTTTCGCCACGGCGCGTTGGCGTTGAACGCGGTGATGCGATCGCCGGAGTAATTAACGAGGTAGCGCGTGCTGAATTTGCGCCAACGCCACGTGACGCTCGCATTGCCGGAGTGAGGCGTGAAGCCGGGGATTTCGCCGGTGTAGCGCACCGTGGTGCCGCCACGATTACCGTGGCTCGTGAGATAGGTGTAGTTCACGAGGCCGCTCAAACCGCGGAAAATGCCGGGGAGGAAATTAAATTGTTGGCGGTAGTTGAACTCCCAGCCTTGCACGTAGGCGGAGCCGCCATTGCTGCTGGTGCGGATTAAGTAGCCGCCGTAGTCGCCGCCGTAGCCGTTGTCTGGTCCGGTGGGCACAGTGCCTCCGTCCTGACCGGTAATGAGATAGTCTTGGATGCTCTTGCGAAACCAACCGAGGGAGAGATTGCCGACGGGTTCGAAATACCAGTCGAGATCGAAGTCCCAATTTTCGCTGGTCTGAGGGAGCAGGCTGGGATTGTTGATGGTGAGGATGTCGTTGCCGTCGGCGTCGCGGGAGACGGTTTCATTGGGGAGGAGATTGGCCATCGAGGGTTTGCCGTAGCTGGTCGACCACGCGGCGCGGGCTTTCACGTTGGCGGTGATGTCATGCGTGAGATGGGCGCTGGGAAACGATTTGGTATAGCCGCCGGTGCGGGTGCGCTGCGTGCCGGCATAGTCGATCTGCGCGGCGCGGACGGGATCGGCGAGTTGGAGGGCGGCGTTGCTGGGCGTGCGGGAACGCACGTAGCCGGTGGCTTCGGTCGCGGTTTTCTCCGTGCGGACGCCGGTGAGAAAACCGGTGCGGCCGAGGAGACCGGAGTCGCCGAACTTGCCCTGGAGTTGGGCGTATCCGGAAGTAACGATCTCGTTGACGGAGCGTTCGGCGATGAACTTGTTGGACTCGAAAAAATAGGCGTCTTCGCGCCAAAGCGAAGGAGTGATCGGGCGACGGTTGCGGATAAAGTCGGAAGCCTCCCAGACGGGAAGATTGCGGCCGGTGCGCAGCGTATCCGACATCACGGTATTCGTGTTGGCGGGGAGCGCGGTGGTGCCAATGTAGGCCCAGCGGCGAGAAATGCTGCCCTCGTCGACGAACTGGTCGCGGCGGTGAAAACCGGTTTTGAGTGAGAGCGGGAAGGCGGTGGCGAAGGTGTAGCGGGCGTTGCCCCGAAGCTCGGTGATCTCGTGGTCATTGTTATTGTCGCCATTGGACATGTTGCCGTTGGGGCGGTAGTTCGCGGGATTGGTAATGTCGTTGGCGGACGTCACGTCGGTCTGCGTGAAACGCGGGTAGAGGTCGGACTGGGTGCGGTCGAGAATCCAGCCGACATTGGCAATGCGGTTGGTGAGGATCGCGCCCTCGCCCTCGCCGATGTTGATGTGGGTGAGGTTGTAGACGGCGGAGTAGTCGAGCGACCAGCGCTTGAATTCGTGTTCGCCCCCGAAACTGAAACGGCGCTGGCGGTTAAAAAAATTGCGCGGGCCGGTCGAGGTGACGTCGATGTTGGAGCCGGTGGAGGCGCGCACCTGAGTGACGCGATCCGTGTAGCCGGGGAGGATACCGGCGGTGCCCGTGGTCCCGACGGTTTGATTGGTGAAGGCGCGGACGTCGTATTGGCGGCGGAAAACCTCGGAGTGATCGACGCCCATGACGGCGAGATTGAACTTCGTCGTGGGCGAAGAGCGGAAGTCGAACTTCAGGTTGCCACTGTGTTGGCGGCGGTGGTTGTAGGTGTTCTGCGTGCGGTAGTCCCAGAGGTAACGTGGATTGTTCGCGGTGTTTTGCTCGTCGCGCACGGTGTTGAACCAGCCGCGGGCTTCTTCGCTGTGAAACAAGTTGAGCGAGACGCCCAGGTTGCGGGCACCGCCGAGGACATCGAAGCGCTCTTGGTAGGCGACGTTGATGAGTTCGTGGGCGCGGTGTTGGTGGCGGAGCGGAATCTGCTCGGTGAACGCGGGGACAAAGCGGCCGGAAATTGCGTAGGTCACGCGGCGTTTTTCCTTCATGGTGAGCGGCGTGCGCGTCTTGAAATTCATGGTGGCGCCCAGTGAATCAGCGCCGCCCTCGGGGGTGTGGCCTTTGATGAGTTCGACGGACTCGAACATCGTGGCGGAAAGGGTGTTTAACGAGGAACCGCGGCCGAGGGCGCCCTGGCTGGTGATTTGGCCGCCGTCCATGGTGACCGTGTTGAGCCCGCCGCCGCGGATGGAGCCGACGGTGAGACCGCCGCCGGCATCGGCATCGGAGACGACGCCGGGCAGACGCACGGCGAGTTCGCCGGCGGTGAAGTTGGGGAGGTTGCCGAAGGAGTCGGTGGCGGTGACGTTCTTCAGATTTGGCGCATTGCGTTGTGCAGTGATGGCCGCCGCGTCACCCTCCCGCTCGCCCGTGACGGTGAACGCCTGGAGTTGGTAGATGCCGGTGGTGAGTTCAAAATTGCGGACGGCGCGCTGGCCGGCGCCGATCACGACGGTGGTGCGGGCGGCGTCGAGCCCGAGGTAGGTGGCGACGATTTCGTGGGGGCCGGCCGGGAGGTTGGGCAAAAGGAAGTTGCCGGTGTCGTCAGTGAGCGTGGTGAAGTGAAGCGCGGGGACTTCGATCTTGGCCCCGGCGAGGAAATTGCCGGTGGCGATATTGTTGACGACGCCGGTGAGCGTGCCGGTGAGCGTGCCGGTGGCGGACGACGCGGCGAAGGCGCAGGGCGCGGTGAGGGCGGCGGCGGCGAGGAGGCAGAGGAAGATGGGGCGCATGGGGAGATGAGATTTCAAATTTCAAATTTCGGATTTGAGAGACGGGCGGCGACGAGGCGGCGGGACTCCGTGACGTCGGCTTCGGTGACGCGGTAGCCGGCGATGAGGGCGGCGGCGGCGAGAGCGAAGACGATGGTGCCGGCGCTGAAGGCGATGCGCATGGCGAGAAAGGTTTCCGGGGTTTGCGCGGCTTTGAGCGCGGTGTCCCAGCCGGTGAG
>CAMATV010000507.1 GCA_945861235.1 Opitutus sp. GAS368 | reverse complement strand
CCACCCGTCGTCGACGCGCACCCCGGTCTACGCACTCGTCGGCAATCCCAATTGCGGCAAGACGACGCTCTTTAACGCTCTCACCGGATTAAAACAAAAGGTGGGCAACTACCCCGGCGTTACCGTGGAAAAAAAGATCGGCACGGCCTACTCGCAACATGGCCAACCCATCACGGTCATCGATCTGCCGGGCGCGTATTCGCTCGCCGCGCGTTCCCCCGATGAAGCCGTGACCCGCGACGTCCTCCTCGGTCGCCGCGCCGACACCGCGCAACCCGACCGGATTCTTTGCATCATCGATGCCACGAATCTGGAACGAAATCTCTATCTCGTTCACCAGATTCTCGACCTGGGTCGCCCCGTCATTCTCGTCGTCAACATGATGGATCTGGCCGCTGCCGCCGGCCTCACTGTCCGCATCTCGCGACTCGAGCAGGCACTCGGCATTCCCGTCATCGCGTGCGAAGCCGTTAACGGCAAAGGCCTCATCGAGCTCAAGGTCGCCATGAGCCGTCCAGACCTCCCGCTGGCCCGGCACGCTTGGGATGTTCCCGCCGCGATCGCTCCCGCAGTCACCGAACTTCAGGCCTCCCTCGTCTCGCACGACTGCAAAGCCCCGTTCATTGCCCGCGCCGAAGCCCTGCTGCTGCTCACTGACCAAGACAGCGTGCGCGTCGCCGGCTCGACCCCGCTCCATGCCCGCACCGAAGACATCCTCCGTGCGTGGCAAAAACGTTGGGAAGGCGAGGGCACTGACTGGGCCGGCGCACTGGTGAACTCGCGCTACGACGCGATCGGCCGGATCGCTGCCGAGGTGATTCTTCAGACCGGCGAAACCGGCCCGACACCCTCCGACAAAATCGATGCCGTCGTCACCCACTCGGTGTGGGGCTGGGCCGTGCTGGGCGCAGTGATGACCCTGCTCTTCATCAGTATTTTTACGCTGGCGGAGCCGCCCATGAATTGGATCGACGACCAAACGGCCATCTTGGCCACGTGGGTCAAACACGCCATGCCCGACGGTGATCTCCGTGATCTTGTTACGACCGGTGTGATCGGTGGCGTCGGTGGCGTCATCAAATTCCTTCCGCAGATTCTCATTCTGTTTTTCTTTATCGGACTGCTCGAAAGCACGGGCTACATGGCGCGCGCCGCGTTCATTATGGATCGCCTCATGAACCGGGTCGGACTCAACGGCAAAAGCTTCATCCCGCTGCTCAGTTCCCACGCCTGCGCCATTCCCGGTATCATGGCTACACGTACGATCGAGGATCCCAAAGATCGTCTCGTCACGATCTTGGTTGCCCCGCTCATGAGCTGCTCTGCGCGGCTACCCGTTTACCTGCTCATGATCGCCGCCCTCGTCCCCGGCGACCGCGTGCCCCTCGCCACCAAGGTCGGCATCATGATTTTCATGTATGCCTTGGGCACGCTCGGTGCCTTTGGCTTCGCGTGGCTCTTCAAGCGCACCCTGCTCAAGGGCGCACCACCGCTGATGATCATGGAACTGCCGCCCTATCGGCTGCCCCGCGTGAAGGACGTGGCGCTCAACATGCTCGAACGCGGCGCGCTCTTCTTGCGCCGGGCCGGCACCTTAATTCTCGGCATTAGCATTATCCTCTGGTTCCTCTCCGCGTATCCAAAAGCCCCCGATGGAACGACCGACCAGCAGCAACTCGCTCAGAGTTTCGCGGGCCGGGCGGGTCATCTCCTCGAGCCTGCGATCAAACCGCTGGGCTTCGATTGGCAGATCGGCATCGGGCTCATCAGTTCCTTCGCCGCTCGCGAAGTGTTTGTTTCCACGATGGGCGTCGTCTTCAACGCCGAAGCCACCGACGACACCGCTCCGCTCCGCCAGGCGATGCTCGCCGCGAAATGGCCCGATGGCCGCGCGCTCTTCACGCCGCTCGTCTGCGTCACCCTGATGATCTTCTATGTCTTCGCGATGCAATGCATGAGCACGATCGCGATCGTGAAGCGGGAAACTAACAGCTGGAAATGGCCGCTCTTCCAAACCGCCTACATGACTGGCACCGCGTGGATTCTCAGCTTCATTGTCTACCAAGCCGGCACCGCCCTCGGCTTCTGAGCTATCGATGACCACCGAATTTCAAACGCTCGCTGCGCTCGCTCTCGTCGCCCTCGCCGCGACGTGGCTCGTGCGGCGCGCATTTGCGAAGAAGCAGAACCCTGACTGCGGCTCCGACTGCGGCTGTGCGTCGAAAAAAGTTTCCTCAGCGCCCCGGCGCCCCTGACCCAGCCCGAGGCGGCGCGTGAACCAACCAAACGTCGTCATCATAACCCGGTAGGGTAGGTGAACTTCAAAACACTCACCCTTTCATTGCCACCACGGACGTCTGCTCCAGGTTCGGTTTGTCGGCTTGCCCGGAAAACCTCCGCCTCGGTAACGTCTCATTTACTTTCACCTCCATGGAAATTCTCATCCGCGACAGCGCCGAAATCGGCTGCATCCTCGGTGCCAAGATCATCGCCCGCGTCGTCCGCGAAAAACCCGACGCCGTCCTCGGCCTCGCCACCGGCCGCACCCCGCTCCGCCTCTATCAGGAACTCATCCGTCTCCACCGCGACGAAGGGCTCGATTTCAGCCGCGTGACGACCTTTAACCTCGACGAGTATATCGGCCTCGCCGGCACGCACGACCAGTCCTACCGGTATTTCATGCGGGAAAATTTCTTCCGCCACATCAACATCGACTCACAGCGCACCCACGTGCCCGACGGCACGGCGGCCAATCTTCACGCCGAGTGCCGCGGTTACGAACAACGCATTCTCGACGCCGGCGGGATCGACATCCAGCTCCTCGGCCTCGGCCGCAACGGCCACATCGGTTTCAACGAACCCACCGGCTCGCTGCGTTCGCGCACGTGGATCAAGATCCTCTCCGAACAGACACTCCGCGATAATAGCGCCGTCTTCGGTTCCTTCGACGCGATGCCGAAGCACGCGCTCACGATGGGCATCGGTACCATTCTCGACGCGCGACGCTGCCTGCTGCTCGCCTTCGGCCCCGCCAAAGTCCGCGCCGTCGAACACATGGTCGAAGGCCCGCTCGCCGCGATTTGCCCCGGCTCCGCGCTGCAACTCCACCCGCGCGCCACCGTGATCCTCGACGAAAATTCGTCCGCCGGCCTCCACTACGCGGATCA
>CAMATV010000506.1 GCA_945861235.1 Opitutus sp. GAS368 | reverse complement strand
GTTCCCCAGTGGTGATTAAAGGCCTTCTGGGCGACGAGCAGCGCGAGCAGTTCGCCCTCGCTCACCTGCACGGTGGGGGAATTTTCACCGAGTGAGCATACCGCCACGCGTAGATTTGCGCGCCGAATTTGCCCGGCAGACCCAGTCGGTGTCCTCACGTGGGGATCGTGCAGGGGATAGCTCCGCCAGAGACTGGGGGCAAAAAAGGTTCGAAGATGGTAGATTAGCCTGCACCGTTTTTCCTCTGAAAAATGGCAGATTGCCGAAGCAGCGAGCGGGGAACGTCGGTCGAGAGCGAGCCGAGGTTCCGCTCAGGGTTGCAAAATGACCTTCATGTATTTGCCGCCGTCCTTGGCGCTCAGTTTCTCGAACCACGCGGCGCCGTCTTCGAGCGGAGCAACGGTTTCGATCATGGGCTTTACGTCGATCACGCCGCGCGCGATCAGATCGAGGCACAAGGGATATTCGCCGGCACTGGAGCACGTGCCCGTCACGGTGATTTCTTTCGTGACCACAGCCTGAAGGGGAAAGTCCTGCGTTTTCGGCGAGAGGTTGCCGACGAGCACGCAGGAACCGCTTCGTTTGAGGACGGCAATCGCGAGGTTGACGGTCGGGGTAAGGCCCACGACTTCGAACGCGGCATCAGCACCGAGTCCCTCGGTGAGTCGGGCCACCTCGGCGGCGACGTCGCTCGTCGACGGATTGAACGTGTGCGTCGCGCCGAGCCGGCGGGCGAGCGTGAGGCGATTCTCGGCGAGGTCCACGGCGACGATGCGTTTCGCTCCCGCCCAGCGCAGAGCCTGGACAATGAGCAATCCGATCATGCCGCTGCCGACGACCACGACGGTATCCGTGGCGGCGATTTTGATCCGTAGCACGGCGTGCACGGCGATGGAGACCGGCTCGATCATCGCGGCTTGGTCGAAAGGTAGGGTGTCGGGCAGTCGGTAGAGAATTCGCGAGGGCACGGCGACAAATTCAGCGAAGGCGCCGTGTTGTTTATACTCATTGGGCGAGACGCCCACGACGCGGCGATTTTCGCAGAGGTTAATCTGGCCTTGGCAGCAGAAGTGGCAGACGCCGCAATAAATCGTGGAGTCGAACGTCACGCGATCGCCGGCGTGCCACTTTTCCACGCGGGGACCGGTGGCGACGATTTCACCCGAGGCCTCATGGCCCATAATCAGCGGCGCTTGGCGTCGACCGGAAGAGCCATCCCACCCGTGAAAATCGCTGCCGCAGATACCGCAGGCGTGGATACGCACCAAGACTTCGTCGTCAGCGATGGCTGGCGTGGGAAAATCGACGATGGCGAGCGTGCTCGGAGCAGTGAGGAGGAGGGCTTTCATGAGTTGTGTGCAGAAGGGACGAGGGGGGGAGACACGCCGATTGTTTGAAAGACCCAGCGGCAAAATCAAGGGCGCAACCGCTCAGCGAGGAAAGGATTCGGATTATGATTGGCGGTCCTGCGGGGTTCGACGATGGGGTTAATCGTTCTGGGACCTTCGGAAAACTGCTTGCCACTCCTCGAGGGAGCTGCGGACATTGACTTTTGATTACGAACGGCCTCGCACCAATTAGCTACTAACACACGTCCCGCTTCGGCGGGATTTTCGGACTCCATGGACGCCAACGCTCCCAAAGAAAATCCGCCTGCGGATTTCAATAAACTCGATCTGAACCAACTTCAGGGGTTCAGCTTCGGCACGCAATGGACGCAAGAAAAAGCGTCCCCCTCTGACCGTCGCGAACGCGATCCGGGCGCTGACCGCCCGCGTCGTGAAGACCGTCGTGATGGGCCCGGTGGTGGAGCGCCCATGAATCGCGATCGTCGCGCCTTCCGCAAACCGGCCGGTCCCGGTGGACCTAGTGAAGGAGCGCCCAGTGCTCCCCCCGGCCCAAGTGGTGGCGCGCCCGAGCGCCGCGAGTATTCCGGCGGCGGTGGCCCTCGCCGCGATGGTGGCGGTGGTGGTGACTACCGTGGTGGTGGCGGTGGCGGTGGTGGTGACTACCGTGGAGGTGGTCAGCGCTACGGTGCTGGCCGGGGCGAACCGCAGGAGCGCGTGCAATATGGCCCCTACGAAAGCCCGTTTTTCAGTGCGACGTTTTACCCCGAGGACACGAGCTTTAACACGCTCGTGCAGACCATTCGGAAGACGTGCCGCACGATCGAGCTTTTTGAAATTGCGCGCACCGTCGTGGCGAAGACCGACCGATTTGTGGTCGTCGTGACCCGTCGGCCCACCGCTGAATCGGCTGCTCCGGCGGCGGACGAGGCGGCGAAATCAGCCAAGGCCGCGTTTCATATTTCCGTGCCCGACGCCTTGCCCTTTGAGAGCGACGCTGCGGCCGTGGCTCATGTGTTAGCCAATCACCTTGATAAATTTTTTGAAAAGGCCGAGGTCGAGGTCGATCCACCGAAAGGGAATTATCAGGTCATCAACAAGTGCACCATCACGGGTGAGCTGCTCGGGCCGCCCAACTATCACCGTTACGCGCAGATCGTCCAGCAGCACCATGCCGCCAAAGTAGCGGGCATGTCGTTGGAGGCATTCCGCGGGCGCATCGAGACCATCCGCGACCCCGAGGTCGTGAATCAGTGGCTCGAGAAGATGAAGAAGACCACACGTTACACGTGGAAACTTTCCGGCGCTGCCGCGAAACCGGCGGCGGTTTCTGCGCCTGCGGTGGAGGTTGCACCCGCGGCGGACGGAGTGGCCCTAGCAGATTCGGCGCCGGCTCTGGTTGCCGAAGCCGCACCGGCCGTGCCGAGCTTCGATTCGCTGGAAGATGCACGCGCCTTCTTGCTCACCGAGGCCCGCGACAAGGTCGTGCGCACGACTGAGACCGCTCGTTTCCACGGTAAAATTGCCGAGACGATGCCGCCGGGAGAAATCCGTCGTGCCGTCGAAGGCGCGCTCGAGCGCCAACGGAAGTTCCCGCTCGACACCGCCAATGCGCTGCGCGGTCGCCTGCGCCGTGAGCATTTCACGATCTTTAAGAAAGGCTCGAAGGGCGTTTCCTACGTTTGCGCGGTCAAGCGCAAGTTCCGGGTGCCCGGCCAGACCTTTGCCGACAGCATTGGTGCGCTCATCTCGTTCATCGAGGGTCATGCGATGATTCGCGCGAGCGAGCTGGCGACGAAGTTTCTCGGTATTACGGTGCCGGTCAAGGCGACCGA
>CAMATV010000505.1 GCA_945861235.1 Opitutus sp. GAS368 | reverse complement strand
GGCCACGGTTATAGCGAACCCGCGACGACGCGGGGTGAGAGCGCCTATCTGATTGAGGCGGCGGATCATTTTCTCGCGCACGTCGAGGAAGGGCTCGGCACGAAGAACCTCGTGGCGGATGCGGTGTATGCGGCGACGGGCAAGTGCTTCTATCGTGAAATCTCCATCGATACCGTCGCGACGATGGTGAACGATCTGGTGACCTGCGGGGCGTTGCCGATTTCGGTGGCCATGCATGCGGCGGTCGGCGATTCGGGCTGGTTTGCAGACGAGACGCGCACGAATGCGCTGGTGGCGGGTTTCGCACAAGGCTGCCGCGAGGCCGGGGCGGTGTGGGGCGGGGGCGAGACGCCGACGCTGGGTGGGATTGTGGAGCCGGAAGCCATTGTGCTGGCAGGTTCCGCGATCGGAAAAATTTTCCCGAAAAACCTACGCATCACCGGTGACGTGCGGGACGGCGATCAGATTATTTTCCTCGCGAGTTCGGGCGTGCAGACCAACGGCCTTTCGCTTTGTCGGAAGGTTGCGGCGCAGTTGCCGCAGGGTTATCAGACGCCAATCGGTCACGGTGATCTCCGCACGTTTGGTGAAGCGCTCTTGGCACCGTCAGTGATTTACGTGGCGTTTGTGCGGGAGTGTCAGCGGCGCGGACTGAAGCTCAATTACGTCGCGCATGTGACCGGTCATGGTTGGCGGAAGCTCATGCGGCTCGACGAGCCGTTTGTTTACGAGATCACGGACCCGCGGCCGGCCCCGGCGTTGTTTCAATTCCTCCAGGAAGCCGGGCCGATTGAGCAGCGCGAAATGTATGCGACGTTCAATCAAGGCGTCGGCTTCGCGGCGTATGTCGCGCCGGAAAACGTGGTCGCCGTCTTGGCGGCCGCGAAGGACACGGGTTACGATGCATGGCTGGCTGGGAACGTGCAGAAGGACGGCATGCGCAAGGCGGTCACAGTGCCGTCGCTCGGCCTCACGTTTGGCGGTGAAACGCTCCAGGTGCGGTGAGCGCCGGCGGGGTGGGGGGTAACACGAAGTGAGTCAGTGATGGAGGTGGCAGGGGCGTCTCGCCCGTGGGTGCGGAAGCGAGCGGGCGAGCTGCTTGAAGGAATCGCCGGCGGCGGCGGATGAGCGGAGGGCCGTGGCATATCTCGGCGTGCGGCGAGTGCAGCACGGCCGCTCGGCGCTGGGTGATCCGGCTGTGATGCCGTTGTTGGGGGGACCACGATGTGACGCTGGACATGCCGCTGATCAGCAATGTGAAATTGCGTGCGGTGCCGTCGATGCGGGAGCACCCGATCAAGAAATTCGGCAACTATGGGCGGAGTTGAAACGGGAGCCGCCGACCTGCGGAACCTGTGATGGGGATTGGGCGTTTTCCGCGCGACGGCACGGCGGCAAGCCCCGGTCCTTCGGAGCGGAGGCGAACGATCAGGAGTAGCACTCCAGATATTTTAGCCCCGTGCTCGTGTTGAAGAGGACGACGGATTCCTCGGGTTTCACAGTGCCGGCGGCGAGGAGCGTTTTGAGGGCAGCGTAGCAGGCGGCGCCTTCGGGGGCGACGAAGACACCTTCGAGGGCGCCGACTTCGCGGGTGCAGGCGATCATTTCCTCGTCGGGGACGGCGATGGCGCCGCCGTGCGAGGTGCGGAGGGCGTCGAGCATAATGAAATCGCCGATGGCTTTCGGGACCCGCAGGCCGCTGGCGCGGGTGGTGGCGTGGAGATGTTCGGCGGCGAATTTTTCTCCGGACGCGAAGGCGCGGACGATGGGCTGGCAGCCGGTGGCCTGGACGGTGAACATGCGCGGCCGTTTCGTGCCGGGCGCGATGAGGCCGAGGGTTTCCATTTCAGCGAAGGCCTTCCACATGCCGATGAGGCCGGTGCCGCCGCCGGTCGGATAAAGGATCACGTCGGGCAGGGTCCAGTTGAGTTGCTCGGCGAGTTCGTAGCCGAGAGTTTTTTTGCCCTCGGCGCGGTAGGGCTCTTTGAGTGTGGAGACGTCGAACCAACCCTCGGCGGATTTGCGTTTGGCGACCTCGGCGCCGCAGTCGGTGATGAGACCGTTGATGAGTGTGACGTGGGCGCCCATTTGCTCGCACTCGATGATGTTGGCCCGCGGAGTATCGCGGGGCATGAAGATGTGCGCTTCCATTCCGGCGCGGGCAGCGTAGGCGGCGAGGGCACCGGCGGCGTTGCCGGCCGAAGGGACGGCGAGTTTTTTCAGGCCGAACTGCTTCGCCATGGAGACGGCCGTCGTCATCCCGCGGGCCTTGAAACTGGCGGTGGGGTTTTGCGCTTCGTCTTTGATCCAGAGGGAGCGGAGGCCGTGCCGTGTGGCGAGGCGCGGAGCGGGGAGGAGCGGAGTGAAGCCTTCGCCGAGGGTAACGATGTCGGTGTCGGACCGGACCGGGAGAACTTCGCGGTACCGCCAGAGCGATTTTACGCGCGTGCGGAGCGATTCGCGGGTGAGCGTGCGAGCGGCGGCGGCGAAGTCGTAGTGGGCGAAGAGAGGTTTGGCGCAGCAGGTGGCGACGTTTTGCGGGACGCTGGCGTCGTGATCTTTTCCGCAGAGGGTACAGGCGAGGTGGGTCAGGTGCATGGGATGAGAGCGGACGGGTTAATCGCGAAACCTACGAAAGACACGACAAGAAGGCGGACGGGTTGGGGCGGATGGCGGGGGAAGACGTGGAGTTTTTTTCGGGTACACGCCGTCGGTGCTTTGAATGCGGCGTTTGGGAAAGCGCCCATCCGTCGGAGCGGTGCGACCATGGTCTTATGTTGAGACGAGGGGCGGTCGCGCGTTGACGGAGCGGGGTTACGCCATGCAGTCTGGCGGAAATTCACCTCATGTTGCCGATCGTTCAGATTTCGCTCGACCTCACAAATCTCGAAGAAGCGTTGGCCACGGCCGCGCTCGCCCGGCGCGCCGGCGTGGACTGGTTGGAGGCGGGGACGCCGCTGATTTTGGCGGAAGGACTGCACGGGGTGCGGGCGTTGCGCGAGCAGTTTCCCGGCGTGCCCATCGTGGCAAATTTGAAGACGATGGACGGCGGTTATCTGGAGGCGGAGATGATGGCGAAGGCGGGCGCGACGCATGTCGTCGTGATGGCGCGGGCGCACGAGGAAACGTTGAAGTGCGTCGTGAAGGCCGGGCGCGATTACGGAATCAAGGTGATGGGCGACAATCTG
>CAMATV010000504.1 GCA_945861235.1 Opitutus sp. GAS368 | reverse complement strand
GTCGCACACTCACGATGACGCACGGCCGCTTGAAGCGCGTGCTCGATTTCAACACGCTCACGATTACCGATGCCGTGGTACCTTAAAGAGGGGCGGACTGCGGTTCGCATTGTGAGTGGACTGAGCTGGAGAAGGCGGACGGGAGTCCGTCCTCATTGGCGGCGCGCGATGCTGGTGGTTTTCCTCGTGGTTGCGGTGGGAGCGGCCGAGCCGGCGACGCCGCACGCTTTCCTCGAAAAACTCTGCGACGATTTCGGCGGCCGGCTGACGGGCAGTGTGGCTAATGCCGGAGCGATGGAGCGGCTCGCGACGGAGCTGCGCACGCTCGGTTATGCGCCGGAAAAAATTCCGTTCACGACGCCTGGTTGGGAGCGCGGAGACGACCGCGTGGAGGTGCTCGCGCCGTTTGCGCGACGGCTGCGGGTGGCGGCGCTCGGGTATGCGGAGGCGCACGCGGCGTTCGACGCGGACCTCGTCGACTTGGGTAATGCGAAGGATGCCGATTTGGGTAAGCTGGCAACGCGCGGATGCATCGGCGTGCTCTCGCCGACCACGGCGTTGCAGACGAGTGAGATTGTGGCGATGGCGGTGGCGCGAGGGCTGCGGGCCGTGCTGTTTATTAACCGCGAGGGCGGCGGGCAATTGCTGGCGCGCACGGGAAGTTTTTCGGGCACGCCGCTGCCGATACCGATTTATTCGCTCGCACAGGAGGAAGGGCGATGGTTGCAGCGGCTCTTGGCGCGCGGTACGCCGGTGCGTTTACGGATGGAAACGAAGTCGCGCTGTCGCGAGGTGGCCACGGCGAATCTGCGACTCATCGTGCCGGGTCGCGTCGTTTCGCGGCTCGTGGTCGGTGCGCATTTCGACAGCTGGGATCTCGGGCAGGGCGCGATGGACAACGGCATCGGGATTGCGCAGCTCTACGCGCTGGCGGTGGCCCTGCGCGGTGCGACCCTTTATCACACGGTTGAGCTGATCTGGTTTAACGGCGAGGAGCAGGGCCTCGCCGGATCGCGGTTGGCGGCGGCGCAGCTCGGGACGACGCCCGTCGTGGCGATGATGAATCTGGACATGGTCGGCGTGCCCATCGGCGTGAACGCGCTCGGGGACGATTCGCTCGTGCCGGCATTGGAACGGTGGCAGGCGGCGCGGCAAGAAACGGCGCGGCTGGCGAAGGGGGTGGAGAATATCAACTGGGTCGGCAGCGACCATACACCCTACCAACTCGCCGGCGTGCGCGCGCTGACCTTCAACGGTCCGATTCCGCGCGAGTCGGTGCGGCACTATCATGATATGGCGGATACGATCGACAAGGTGTCGCCGCAGTTGATCGACGATTCTGCGGCCGTGATCGTCGATAGCGTGCGTGCGCTGGCGGCGGATGAAACCTTGCGGGCGGAGCAGCGGTCGCCGTCGGAGACGGAAAAGCTCTTCACGCGCTTTGGCTTGGAAAAACGGATGAAGGCGATGGGGCTGTGGGCGTTTGGGCCGTGAGGTGGGTGGCCGGTGGTCAGACGCGCGAAGTCGGCGCGGTCTGGGATCGCGTTTCCGGGCTGCGATCGGCTGGCCGGAGGCGGTGGGAAGCCGCCGATCTGTGGCTCACAGCGGCCGATTCGAGAGCACGACGTCGTCGACGAACAGGGTTTGCGTGGTGGTCCGCCCGGTATTCGCCGTGACGCCGACTTGGATACGATCGTAAACTGTCTTCGCCCGCGGCAGGGTCTTACCCGCTTCGTCGAGCACCTTTACCTGGTCCTGCCAAACTTGCATCCGGCCATCGGCACCATCGGAAAGGTAGAGGTGGATTTTTACTTCCACCCAGCGGTCTTTGGGGAATTTTGGCGCGCCAGTGGCCGCACGAAATTTTTTAGATGTCCACCATTTTCCCAAGTCGGAGGCGACCATTTCGCCGTCTTGTAAAAAGAGTCGGCGTCCGGGGGTGTTGCGCAGAGCGGTGGACTCGAGATCCCAGAGGAAGACGGTCGATGCTTCCGACGTACCTTCCAGCCAATACCAAGCGCTGAACCACACGTCGTCGCCCTTCACGAAGCGGAGTCCCTCGCGTTCGATGTCGGCCTCGGAGGCTTTTTTTCCATCGAAGGGTGCCGCGATAAATTTCAACGCGCTGCGGCCCGAATGGGCGCGTTCGGTCGTCACCGCCACGGTATTGCCCGTGGAGCCCGTGGGGGCTTGCTGCGGTGCCTTTTTTGGTTGGGTGGCGTCGCCGGGAAACAGATCGTCGGCTTTCGTCGGGTCTTCGAAGCCGTCGCGAAAAACAAAGGGCGGGGAGGGCGGGGGCGGGGGAAGTGCCACCCACAACCACCACGCGGCGCCGGCACTGGCGGCCAAGGCTCCCACGGCGGTCAAACAGCGCAGCGAGCGAGGAGAGGCGTTTGAGTAAGGCGAGAGTGACTGCGGCATGAGGGGCTGACGGGAGAAAAAGGACTGCCCGGAAAATCGCAATAAGAGTTCTGCGGGGGTGCGGATAGAGCGGAATCGGAGCGAAATTAGAAAATTCGGGCTGGGAATTGGGAGGAAGGTGTGGCCGTCGGCGGCGTGCCGCACCGACCCAGTGAGGGCGACCTCCACCCGGAAGGCTCCGCGCACGGACTTCCCAGAGTGCGGGTGGGAGCGCAGGTTTCAGATCCCCAAGAAGCACTCTAACCGCTCCGGTAAACCCCTGCGCGACCTTGTTGGCGCAGCTCTCTCGGTTCGGGCGCGGTGACGGGCAGTTCAGGGTCAGGGCTTCTTTTGGTCGCCGCCGAAGAGGCCCTTGAGTCCTTCGACGGCTTTCTTTACGCCCTCGGCGGTCGCAGCGCCCCCGGTTTTGCTGATGTCGCCGGCCGCTTTGACCGTGGCAACAACGACGTTTCCGGCAACGTGTTTAACGATTGCGGCCACAATCTGGTCGGGGCTGAGGCCGCCTTCCTTGGTGCCGAGGTCGTTGAGTTCAATGTCGGGCATCGGGATCGTCATGCCGGTGCCGCCAGCGCCGAGGCGGACGCGGGCATTGGTGAGGCGAAACTTTTTCACCGCTACCTTGATGGGCTTGCCATCCTTGGTGGTTGCGAGGGAGGCGGTGTTTTTGCCACTGCGGAGCGCCGACTCAACGCTCTTGAGGAGGTCGTTGACGTTACTCGCGACGATCTTCGTCTCGTAGTTGATCTCGGGCGCATCGACGATGATCTCGTTGA
>CAMATV010000503.1 GCA_945861235.1 Opitutus sp. GAS368 | reverse complement strand
CGTGAGAGAGGTGGTGGCAGCGCTCGGGGGACGACGGCGCTGCTGAAACGACGCGGATTCGATGATCCCGCGGATCAACACCGAGGGGCGGCCTTCTGCGGCCTCGAGTTTGGCGACGAGCTGGTCGAGGGTGTCGGTGTCGTAATATTCGGTCCCGCGCCCGAGGGCGTAGGTGAGAAGTTTTTCGCTCACGCAGCGATAGAAGTCTCCCCGGTGCGCGGTGGCGAGGATGCGTTTCAACTCCCGGATGTCCGCGAATTTTTCTCCGGTGATGAGTGTGCCGGCCGACTCGATCGGTTGATTCATCTCGGCCGTGCGCCACTGACCCATCGCGTTGAAATTTTCCAGCGCCAGCCCCAGCGGGTCCATCCGGCTGTGACACGAAGCACATAGCGGATTCGTGGCGTGTAACGCCATGTTCTCACGCAAGGTCATCGACCGGAGTTTCTCCGGGCTCGCCGCATCTTCGAGCGAAGGAATGTTCGGCGGCGGCGGCGCGGCCGGCGTACCGAGAATCGAATCGAGGATGAACACGCCGCGCTTCACCGGCGACGTGCGCGTCGGGTTCGAGGTCACTGCGAGCACCGAGCCCATCGTCAGCACACCGCCGCGCGGGCTGTCGGGCGACAAGGTCACCTTGCGCATCGCGCGGCCAGTGACGCCCTCGATGCCGTAGTGCTTCGCGAGTTCCTCGTTGAGAAACGTGTAGCGGGTGTCGATCAGCTCAGTCAGCGGGCGGTCTTCTTTGAGCAGATGCTCGAAGAGCATTTCCGTTTCCTCCTGCATGGATTGGCGGAGTCTGGTCGAGAGCGTCGGGACCATCGGGCGGGCGCGGCGATCACCGAAGGCCTTGCGGGCCTCCGCGAGCGCAGCGACATCCTCCGGACTACGCTGATCCTCGGGAATCGCCGAGATGCGCCGAAACGTCGCCCGTGATTCCAGGGAGGCTTTGGAAGGCGGATGCTCCCGCTGATAAATCGCATTGTCGTCGAGCACGACCGTCGTGATGTCGCGCGCCTGCAGCCATTGGCCCGTAAAATTCCGCACAAATTCGCCTGACCGCTCATGCGTCAGCAGACGGGTGACCTGCCCGGCCAGCGACGCCCGGAGCTGGTTTTCCCGAGCGAGCCGGAACAGTTCGTCATCCGGCATCGTCGACCAAAAGAAATAGGAGAGCCGCGACGCCAATGCGTATTCGTCGATGAACGGATGCGTCTGCCCGGCGCGCAGCGGCTCAACGCCCTCTTCGCGAAAGATAAACCGCGGCGAGGCCAGCACCGCCACCATCGCCTGGGCGACGCCCGCCTCAAACGTCGTGTCAGGCTGCGTGAACACGCTTTCCGCCAGCGTCACGAGCCGCTTGACCGTGGCCTCGTCGGCTGGCCGACGAAACGCCCGCGTCGCGAATCGCCCCAAAATCTCGCCCGCATAAATCCTTCGATCCGCCAAGTCTGCCGGCACCGCGCGTGGGAAAAACCGCCCGTAATCCTTCGGCGTGACCCAGTGTTCTTTCGCTAGCGGTCCGCGCACCGCAACCGCGTTCAACCGCATCCGCAACTGGCGCACTTGCGGCCGGTCCGCGCCGACGGTCTGGATCTCGCAGGTGAACGTGTGCTCACCCGGCTGCCAGTCGCAATCAAAGCGAAACGAAAGAGACTTCCCGCCCATCCGCGCAAACTCGCGCTCAAAGCGTTTTTCGCCGTCCACGGAAAAAATCAGCCGGCATTGGTTGGTATCGAATTGATTATCGACGAACCGCTCAACCGGACGCAGATCAAGCACGACTTCATATTTTCCCGCGTGCTCGACGCGGTGCGTCGCCGCTACGACGACGGGCGTGTAATAGGAAAGCTCCAAACCTTCACCTGACGCCTCCGGCGCCGGCCGCTTCACGACGGGAGCGGCCTCCGCGGGCGCATCCACCGATCCGCTCGCCGCCGCCGTCAAATCGGTCGCCGTCAGCGGCACGGTTTTCTTTGGTTCGACCACCGCAAACCGCCGGCCCGACACCGAGCGCTCGGCGACCTCCGTCGGCCCCGGTGGCATGATGGTCGTGACGATGGTCTGCGCCGCATCGAGATACTTTTCGAGCAGCATGGGCGAAACCGTGAGCACGTCGCCGATGTTGTCGAAACCATGGCCGGAGTCGTCCGCCGGAAATTCCTTCTTTGTATCAAAATCCATCCCGGTGAGATCGCGGATCGTATTACGATACTCGGTACGGTTGAGGCGCCGCACCGTCACGCGACCCGGATCGGGCACCGCCGGATCGAGCTCGAAGACCTGACGCTTGATCCACGAGGCCAGCTTCTCCGCCTCGGCCGCGGGCAGGTGCGCCTCATCGGCCGGCGGCATGATCTTGGACCGGACGTTGTTCAGCGCCCGCAGCCAAAGCTTGTGATCCTTCAGCTCCGCCGTCGTGGAGAATTGATCGAGCGTCACCCCGCCCTTGGCCACCCCGGCCCCATGGCAGTCATAGCAATATTGGTTCAGTATCGGCTGAATCTCGCGCTTGAACGTCACCAGCGCATCCTCAGCCGCTAACGCCGCCGCCGTCGGCAGCACCCACGAAAACACCAAGACGGCGACTGCCCGGGCGCGGGCGACATGACTGGAAGGGAGCGGGGTCAACGGAGTAAAAGGAGGGTTGGTTCGCGGAACCATTCGCAGGTTTTTGGAAACGGCAAGTCTACGGGAACAGACGAATTTCTGATCGGGACGTTGCGAACGAAAACACGCCGCTGGGCGGACGCATCGCGTGCGCCCGCATTGCAAACGCCGCCGCGCGCGCACTCACCGCCGCCTTCGGCGCTGCGGCCCCGGCGCGCACCGCCCGATCGATCCTCGCGAAGTTCATGCACAGCCTTGGATCGACACCTGTGGGTTCCCGCTAAACCAATCGCCGGAGGGATTCGTGGCAGCCCGAACAGCCTTGGAAATCAACGAGGGTGAATTCCAGCCACGCGATCCATCGGCGAAAGCGTCGATGTCTGCGCTGATATCCATCGCCCAAAGGATTCAGACTTTGATTTGCCACGTAGCCGCGAGCGCCAGCGAGTGGACGGATCACCACTCGCGGGCGCTCGCGGCGACCGAAAAGTCCAGAGCTCAAAGGACGTTGGCATTAAGCATTCATTGCGCGTCGGCCGAAATGGCGCACCGATTTGTGCAACGATTACTCCCCACACCCGCGTCC
>CAMATV010000502.1 GCA_945861235.1 Opitutus sp. GAS368 | reverse complement strand
CTGCCCCCATGCCTACTCGGTCCGCCATCTCACCCGAGCTGGAGCTCAAGCGCTCCCTCGCTGCGTCGATCCTCCAGAAAATGGAGGAAGACAATCTCTCCATCAGCGCCTTGGCGGCACGTATCGGGACCGGACGCACCGCCGTCCGGCGCATCCTCGATGCTGAAAATACATCCATCACCTTCCGCTCGATGAGCCGCGCAGCCCACGCTGTAGGTCTCAAGATCAAGCTGATCGCCGAGCCCATGTCGCCCGATGAACTCGGCCACCTCGCCCAACGCCTGGCCAAGAGCAAGACCTCAGCAACGTCCGCAAAGTTGATCACACAAATCACCGAAGGCTTCTACGCCGGCTCTTGATGCCAAAGGTCCAACGCAAAGACATCCCTCGGGCGATTCTCGAACATCTGCTCCAGCGGATCGCCGAGCGCAGCATCGACTCCCATGCCCTCAAGTCTTTAGCGGGTTGGCTCGACACCCATCCCGAGGTGCCGGCCGGTGATTGGTTCAAGCGTTTCCCTTCGATGACCGTTTGCGGCCGGGGTGTCCTGATCAAAACGTTTCTGACCCCGTCCCAAGTCCCGATTGGAACCGAATTGTGATCCTTTCTATGAGACGGAAACCAGGTGAGAGAATGGTTTTCGATCCTAGATCGACCGGGCGAACGAAGAATGCTTTCCCTCGGGTCTCTCGGACAGTTTCGGCGTACCCAGGTTCGGCTCCGCGGGACCAGACCTGCGCTCGCAGGGAAGCTCGGGGAAGGAAAGGCTTTCGCGCTGCGCGCCAGGGAGGTTGTTGATCGCTTCCTATGCTCGCTCCGGTCGGGTCCCGCTGCCGCCGGTGTTGCCCGAAGTAGCGAACCGGCCGCCGATCATCGCGCCATCCTCGACTCCCGAGCCGGGCACTATGATTCCAAGCCCGCCAAGATTACGGGCATGGCTAAGGGCTTTCCACTGGCAGCGTTTCCCGCCGTTTCTGAGTCCGTGACCAAAGGGGGAGTGGCAAGACAGTCCGAGGTGCCGGGATTGAAAATCAAAGACAAAATCCAGCGTGCGTCGCCCGCGACATCCGCTTCGTCTTCGACTCACCAGACCTTCCACGCGCTGAGGCCCGTCTCAACGAGATCGTTGAGAATCATCAGAAAACAGCACCAAAACTCGCCACTTGGTTGGAGGGCAACTTCATCGAGGAGCTTACCGTCTTCAAGCTACCCGAACACTTACGCCGCCGCTTGCGAACCTCCAACATGTGCGAACGCATCAATCGCGAAATCAAGCGACGCACCCGCGGAGCGGGTCTATTCCCCAACGAATCTTGCGTCCTCCGCCTCCTCATCGCCATACTCATGGAAACCTCCGATAAGTGGATAACCGGACGCGCCTACTTCTCCGACCCATCCCAACCCTAAACAACCAACCCCCACCTCCAAAATCAGCCTTTGACACTTTTAAAGGAGAAAAGTTGCGCGGCCATCATTTGAGTTCTAACCATATATCTTACCCACCTCAATCAACCCGACTCATGCAACGTTTCCTGTGCGCGCTCAGCGTTTACTTGTTCGCCTCGGTTGTTTCCGCCGCCGAGTTGGAGGTCATCCATGGTTGGCTGCAACTGCCGGAGGGGGAAACACTGGGCCAGGTCTCGGGCGTCAGCGCTGGGGTGCACGGCGACGTGTGGGTGTTTCACCGCGCTAGTCGTGTCTGGTCCGCCAACCCCGCAAAAGCCGGGCCGATCCCGGATGCCACAGTCTGGCGGATCGACGGCGCGACCGGCCGCGTCCTCGCTCGGTGGGGTGCGGGCACCTTCTTGCTCCCGCACGGTTTGTTTGTCGATTCGCGCGGCCACGTCTGGCTGACCGATGTCGGCCGCCACCAAGTTTTCGAGTATGCTGAGGACGGCACTCTCTTGCGCAGTTGGGGCGTAAACAAAATCGGCGGCAATGATAGCTCGCATTTCAACAAGCCCACCGACGTCGCGGTGCTCAGCGATGGCTCGTTTTACGTGAGCGACGGCTACGTAAACAGCCGCGTTGCGAAATTCTCTGCCGACGGGAAATACCAATTCGAGTGGGGGCGTAAGGGAGTCGGCCCAGGTGAGTTCAACACACCGCACGGTATAACCGTGGATACCGCGGGCCGTGTTTATGTCGCCGATCGCGAAAATGATCGCATTCAGGTTTTCACCCCAGAGGGTAAATTCATCACGCAATGGAAAAACCCCGCGTTAGGGCGACCTTACGGCGTGCGGATTGGGCTCGATGGATTAATTTATGTTGCGGACGGCGGCGAGCAGCCGAAATCCCCGCCGGAGCGCTCAAAAATTACCGTTCTCAACTTGCAGGGGGAAGTCGTTGCGACGTTCGGCCGCTGGGGTAACTACGATGGTCAGTTCGCCGTAGCGCACGGTGTAGCGGTGGCCCCGGACGGCTCGATCTACGTGTGTGACATTACCGGTCAGCGGGTGCAGAAGCTCCGCTGGGCCGCGAAGCGGTAGGTGCGATCCACCGGGCTAACGACGGTGGTGTCGCGCCACGAGTCTCGCAAAAACGGCGGGGATTCTCATAACTACCCAAACAACGCCGCGATCGGTTGGCCACCTTGCTGGCGCACAGCGCCAAGGCTAAATCTTCCCTCGAGCTTCTCTGCGGGTGCAGGACCCATCCCAAAAAAAATACGCCAGCGAAGCGGGATCGGTCCGGAGCCCGCTTTAGAAGCGATCAACTTCTCCCCCCCAGCGCGCAGCGCGAATGTTTAGCCTCCCTCGAACTTCTCTGCGGGCGCAGAACCGATCCCGCGGAGCCTACGCCAGCAATGGCTTGATGACTTCGCCGGCGATGTCGGTGAGTCGGAAGTCGCGCCCTTCGAAGCGGTGCGTGAAGCGGGTGTGCTCAATGCCCAGGAGGTGCAGCATTGTGGCGTGCAAGTCGTGCACGTTCACCGGGTCTTCCACGATGTTGTAGCCGAAGTCGTCGGTGCGCCCATACACCAGGCCGGGCTTGACGCCACCGCCGGCCATCCACAGCGAAAAACACCGGGGATGATGGTCGCGACCAAAGCTATTGGCACTAATGTCGCCCTGCGAATAAGCGGTGCGCCCAAACTCACCGCCCCAGACAACCAGCGTGTCGTCAAGAAGCCCACGCTGCTTAAGGTCCTGGATGAGGGCGCCGCTGGCTTGGTCGGTGTTGCGGGTCTGGGCCTTAATGCC
>CAMATV010000501.1 GCA_945861235.1 Opitutus sp. GAS368 | reverse complement strand
AACGAAAAGCCCTTCATCCGCGCCTTGGAGTTTCAGGTCGCCGCCCGCACGGAGCGCTTTGACGTCTATACCAATCCCAACGGCCGCGTGAACATCTTCCCCGACTCCCCGCCGTTCCCCCGCATCACGCAGAGTGCGACCATCAGCCGACAGGACATTGCCAAGCTGCAAGCGACCAAACCCACGTTCGGCCTGAGATATCAACCCTTCCACGCGCTCACCTTTCGCGCCTCGTATGCGACCGCGTATCTCCCGCCTACCTTCTCCCAGCTCACCCAGCGCATCAATGGCGACGGCCTCGCTGCGGCTACCCCCACCGCCGTCTTTTTCGACCCGGTCACGAACTCCAGTTACTCCTCGCTGAGCGTTGCCGGAAACAATCCCGCCCTCGGACCCGAGACGTCCAAGAATTGGTCCTACGGCGTCATCTTTGAACCGCAGGGCGCCCTCAAGGATTTTCGCTTCAATGTAGAATACTGGCGCATCGATAAACTCGCACTGATTCGCAACGTGAACAACGTGCAGCAACTCGCCAACATGGGCGACCGCGCCCCCGCCGGCAGCGTCCAGCGCAACGCGACCACCAAAGTCATCGAACTCTTCACCTTCGCGAACTACAACGTCGGCAACGGCACCACCGACGGCTGGGATGCCTCGGTCGACTACCGCAAGGCCACCCCCATCGGCCTGTTCGCCTTCCGCGCGCGCACTACAATCACCGATCACCTGAAGCTCCCGCCTGCCATCGGTTTCCCCGCGATCGAGTATCGCGACTTTCCCAACTCGGGCGGAGTCAACCGCAGCAAAGTCAACGGCTCGGTCAGTTGGTCCAACGGCCGTCACTGGCGCGCCTCGTGGACGAGCGTTTATCACGGCGGCTACAAACAAGCGGGCGCTCCCGGCGATCCGATCTATCTCGGCGTCGCCAGTCCCACGCTGGTCACCACGAGTACCGGCCCGCAGGGCGGCACCACCGTCGCGTCGCAGACCTATCACAACGTCAATGTGACCTACAATTTCGGCGCCAAGCACGAACGTTCCTCTTTCCGCGGACTCTCCGTGCAGCTTACGGTCAACAACGTCTTCGACAGCGAGCCGCCCTTCGACGCCGGCAACAACCGCGCCCCGTTCTTCTACAGCCGCTACGGCAATGTCCGCTTGCGCGACTACGTCCTCCGCGTGAAAAAAGACTTCTAATCCCGCGCATCACCTAACCTCCACGCCGCCCGCTTCCCCCATGTCACGTTTTCTCCCCACTGTCCTCCTCGCCGCCGCTGCGACGCTCGCACTCGCGGCACCCGCGCACGCCGCCGCCACGCCGCAAAAACCCAACGTCGTCCTCATCCTCGCCGACGACCTCGGCTGGACCGACCTCGCGTGCTTCGGCAGCGATCTCCACGAGACCCCCGCTCTCGATCAACTGGCGCGCGACGGCATGAAGTTCACGCAGAACTACTCCGCCTGCACCGTCTGTTCTCCGACCCGCTCCGCCCTCATGACCGGCAAATACCCGGCGCGGACGCACATCACCGACTGGATTCCCGGCGCCATGCCTGATAACCCGAAGCTCCTCGTGCCCGACTGGACGAAGTATCTTCCGCTCGAGGAGACGAGCATCGCGAAAGTGTTCAAGGCCTCCGGCTACGCGACCGCGTCGATCGGCAAGTGGCACCTCGCCAAGGTCGGCACTCAGGAATCCTATCCCGAAGCGCACGGCTTCGATCTCAACATCGCCGGCACCGACAAAGCCCAGCCACCGACCTACTACGCGCCGTGGAAAATCCCGACCCTGAAGCCCGAGGGCAAAGACGGCGAACACGTCACCGACCGCCTCGCCGAAGAGGCGGTAAAATTCATTGAACGTTCCAAAGACCAACCGTTCTTCCTCTACCTTCCGCACTTCGCCGTTCATACGCCGATTCAGGGTCGTCCCGATCTCACGGAAAAATATCGAAGAAAAATCGCTGCAAAGGGTGAGGATAAACTCATCCACAAAAACCCCGACTACGCCGCCTTGACCGAAGGCCTCGACATCGCCGTCGGCCGCGTCCGGGCCAAGCTCGCCGAACTCAATCTCACCGAGCGCACCATCGTCATCTTCACTTCCGACAACGGAGGCCGCGTCCCCACCACGTCGAATCTGCCGCTGCGCGTCGGCAAGGCCTCCGCCTACGAGGGCGGCGTGCGCGTGCCGCTGATTGTCTCGTGGCCGGGCGTGACGAAGCCCGGCACCGTGTCCGCCGCACCCGTCATCACCATGGATCTCTTTCCGTCCCTCGTGGAAATGGCCGGCCTCCCCGCGACGGCCGCCCGCACCGCCGTCGACGGCGTGAGCCTCGCACCGCTGCTGCGCGGCGGCACGAAACCCGCCCGCGACACGCTCTTCTGGCATTATCCGCACCACCAACACTACCAACTCGGAGGGGCGATGCCTTACGGCGCAATCCGCTCGGGCGATTTCAAACTCGTCGAATTTTTCAACGATATGCACGTCGAGCTCTACAACCTCCGCGCCGACATCGGGGAGAAAAACGATCTCGCCGCCGCCCAGCCGAAGAAAACCGCGGAGCTTCGCGACCGCCTGCACGCGTGGCGTCAGGAAGTCGGCGCGCAAATGCCCACGCCCAATCCTACGCACGATCCTTCGCGCCCTGAATTCAACCCTCCCCCCGGCAAAGCCAAGAAAGCGGCGAAATAAGCACCGCAAGAACCCGTTCCGCGCCCATGGCTCGTTTCCCCGCTTTTCTTTTACTGCTGGGCTTTTGCGTTGCCGTCACTCGCCCCGTGTCCGCCGCCGCAGCCGCGAAGCCGAACGTCCTCCTCGTGCTCGTGGATGATCAGGGCTACGGAGATCTCGCCGTGCACGGCAACCCCGTACTCAAGACCCCGCACATGGACCGGCTGCACGCGGAGAGTATTCGCTTCACGGATTTCCACGTGCAGCCGATGTGCACCCCAACGCGCGGGCAGCTCATGACCGGCGTCGATGCGCTCCGCAACGGCGCGATGAACGTCAGCAGCGGCCGCACGAATCTGCGGCGCGAGTTTCCGACGATGCCCGAAATATTCGCCGCCGCCGGCTACCGCACCGGCATGTTCGGCAAATGGCACCTCGGCGATAACTACCCCTACCGCCCGCAGGACCGCGGTTTTCAGGAATCGATCTGGTATCAGTCGTCGAGCATCCCTTCCGCCGCCGGCTACTTTAACAACGAC
>CAMATV010000500.1 GCA_945861235.1 Opitutus sp. GAS368 | reverse complement strand
CTCCGTCGCCTCCTCAGCCACACTGCCGGTCTCAGCGTCGCCCATTTCGATGGCTACGCCCCCGACTCCCCTCGCCCCACACTCCTCCAAATTCTCGACGGCACCGCCCCCGCCACCTCCAACCCGATCCGCCTCGATCTCCCGCCCGGCTCCAAGTGGCGCTACTCCGCCGGCGGCTACACGGTCGCCCAACAGCTCGCCGTCGATGTATCCGGAGAAACCTTTCACTCGCTGCTCCGCACTCGCGTCCTCGCCCCGGCCGACATGACCACCTCCACGTTTGAGCAACCCCTCCCCGCCATCCTCGCTCCTCTCGCCGCCGCCGGCTACCGCGCCGACGGCACGCTCGTCCCCGGCCGTGCTCACGTCTACCCCGAGCAGGCCGCCGCCGGTCTCTGGACGACTCCGACGGACCTCGCCCGCTTCGCACTCACGCTCCGCGCCGCCCTCGACGGCCAACCCTCCTTTCTCAACGAGGCCACCGCCACCGCGATGATCACCCCGCCGCTGGCCGACTCCGATTACGGTCTCGGCCTCGGCGTCCAAGGCACCGGCGACGCTCTCCAACTCGCCCACTCCGGCTCCAACGAGGGTTTTCGCTGCTCCTTCGTCTTCTACCCCCGCACCGGCCGCGGCGCCATCGTCATGACCAACTCCGACACCGGCGGCGCGCTCATCCCTGAAATCCTCCGCGCCATCGCCCGAGAATACGACTGGCCCGACTACCGCGTCATCGAAAAGACCGCGATTCCCCTCACCGTCTCCGCCGTCCAAGCTTTTTCTGGACGCTACGAACGCGAAAACATCCCCGTCCTCGTCTTCCGCCTCAACGACCATTTCTACATCCGCATCGGCGACCGTCCGCGCTTCGAAATTTTTCCGCAATCCGACCACGAATTCTTCACCCTAGATTCCCCCGACATCTGGTCCTTCGAACGCACGCCCGTCGGCGCCGTCACCCACATTATCCTGCGCTCATCACCGCCCCAACTCTACCGCCGCCTCAGCGTCCCTTCCTCCCCCGTCCGCGCCACCCCCCGCCCCTAATCGGCATCAACCCGCAGTCACTACCTTGGTCCTCCCCCAAAAATTGCCACCCCACCTCCGGCCCCCTCCCCTCACGACTTCCACCCATGTTCCTCCCCCGCCTTCTCCCCCTCTCCCGCTCCCTCCTTCTCTCCCTCTCCGTTTCCCTATCCGTTTCCTTCTCCGTCGTCACAGCCTCCGCCGCTGACCCAGTTCCCAAAATCACCGCCGCGAGTCTGCAAGCCCGTACCGCCATGCTCGCCTCCGACGAGTTCGAGGGTCGCGCCCCCGCCACCGCCGGCGAAGAAAAAACCGTCGCCTACCTCGAGCGTGAATTCCGCTCCCTCGGCCTCCAGCCGGGCAACCCCGACGGCACCTTCATCCAAAAAGTCCCGATGGTCGGCATCACCTCGAAGACCACCGCCACCTTCACCGTCGGTGGTAAGACCATCACGCCTTCCGGACTCACCGATTACGTTGCCCTGTCCCGCCGCGTGACGCCACAGATCGACGTGAAAAACTCCGACGTCGTTTTCGTCGGCTACGGCGTCGTTGCACCGGAATACGGCTGGGACGACTACAAGGGCCTCGATGTCCGCGGCAAAACCGTCCTCATGCTCATCAACGATCCCGCAGTGACCCGCGCTGACGGCAAACTTGACGAGACCATGTTCAAGGGTGCCGCGATGACCTACTACGGCCGCTGGACCTACAAATACGAAATCGCCTCCGCCAAGGGCGCCGCCGCCTGCCTCATCATCCACGAGACCGGCCCCGCCGGCTACCCCTTCGCCGTCGTGGGCGGTAGCTGGGGCCGCGAAAACTTCGACCTCGTCACCGCCGATAAAAACGCGAGCCGCGTCGCCGTCGAGGGCTGGCTCACGCTCGACACCGCGAAACAACTTCTCTCCGCCGCCGGCCAAAATTTCGATACCCTGAAAGCCGCCGCCGTCACGAAACAATTCAAACCCGTCGCCCTCTCCGCCCAAGCCAGCTTCTCCGTCAAGCAGACCACCCGCGATGTCGCCTCGAAAAACGTCATCGCCAAACTCGACGGCGCCGATGCGCAGCTGCGCAACGAATACCTTGTCTACACCGCGCACTGGGATCACCTCGGCCGCGATCCCAGCCTCACCGGCGACCAAATCTTCAACGGTGCCCTCGACAACGCCACCGGCACCGCCGTCCTCCTCGAACTCGCCCAAGGCTTCGCCTCGCTCCCCGCCGCCGCGCGTCCCAAACGCACGCTCCTTTTCCTCGCCGTCACCGCCGAAGAAAAAGGCCTCCTCGGTGCCCGCTACTACGCGACCCATCCCCTCTACCCTCTCAAAAAAACCGTCGCCAACATCAACATGGATGGCGCCCAGACCAACGGCCCGTCCCGCGACCTCGAAGTCATCGGCTACGGCAACTCCACCCTCGACGACCTCGCCGCTACCCTCCTGAAAAAAGCCAACCGCGTCCTCGTCCCCGACACTGACCCGGCCAAAGGCTATTTCTACCGTAGCGACCACTTCGAATTCGCGAAAGAAGGCGTCCCCGCTT
The DNA here is from genome assembly GCA_945861235.1 of Opitutus sp. GAS368. Classification (GTDB taxonomy): domain Bacteria; phylum Verrucomicrobiota; class Verrucomicrobiia; order Opitutales; family Opitutaceae; genus GAS368. The sequence goes on along the minus strand of CAMATV010000500.1, from coordinate 646 downwards.
TTTACACCAAACGCGGCACCGACCTCCTCGGCCAACCCGCCGGCTACGGCAAAAAACGCGATGAAGACTACACCTCTGCGGACTACCACAAAGTCAGCGACGAGATTAAGCCGTGGTGGAATTTCGAAGGCACCGCCCAAGACACACAATTCCTCTACGACCTCGGCCGCGAAGTCGCCAACACGTCAAAATGGCCCGAGTGGAAGCCCGGCATCGAATTCAAAGCCAAGCGCGACGCAATGCTGCAGTGACCCCAACGCCGCCCGCGCGAAATCCTCACCGCACCTCCGCCGACCTCTTCCGTCGCGCCTGTTTCGCCCGAAAACTCAGCCCGAGGCGATTCGCCAACTTCCGGATCCGCTCCTCCCAATGCGCGCCGGCCGCATTGCGATTTTCCGCGAAGAACGGCGCCAGCACCGTCGCCACTTCTCCGATACTCTTGAGGCGCGCAATCTCCGGCCAGTAAAACCACAGCAACAGGTAAATCCCGGTCGCATCGGTCGTGCTCCGCTGCGCTTGCCGGTCCAGCAACTCCGGCAAGCGGTTGCCGATCGCCAGTCCTTCGACGAAGGCTCGGCGCACCGCGAAATCCGGCGCGAACAGCCGGCTCATCACCTGTTTTTGAAACTCGTCCGACGCCGTGAAG
>CAMATV010000499.1 GCA_945861235.1 Opitutus sp. GAS368 | reverse complement strand
TGTGGCGGAGCGTTTTGTAGTTCACGCCGGAGGAATAGGAGATGCGGCGACCGTTCAGGGAGAACGCCGACTTCGTGATCATGTTCACCGTGCCGCCGACGGAATCGGCGTCCATGTCGGGCGTCGGTGCCTTAATGACCTCGATGCTTTCGATGTAGTCGGCCGGCAGTTTATCGACCTCGAAGCTGCGGGTCTTCTTACCGCTGGCGGGACTGGGGAGGCGCGTGCCATCGAGCGTGACGGCGCTGTAGGCCGAGCCCATCCCGCGCACGAAGATCTGATCGACCTCGCCCTCGTTGAGATTGGTGGCGACGCCGGAAACGCGCTTGAGCATCTCGCCAATGTTGCCGTCGACGAGTTCGCCAAATGTGTCCGTGGCGACGACGCTCTTCACGTTATCGGCGTTGCGCTGGCGCGTGATCGCGGCAGCGCTGCCCTCGCGTTCACCGTTCACGGTGAACGCAGAGAGCTGATAAACCGCCGAGCTGAGCCCGATGGTCGGGACCGTGTTCCGCCCAGGAGCGACGGTGAGCGGCTGCGTGACGCGGTCGAGACCCGTATAGGTCACCTCGAGCGTGTAGCTGCCGGGTGCGACCGTCGTGAGTTCGAAGCGACCGTCACGATCCGTGAACGCGCTCTCGGTCGTGCCAGCGAGCGTGACTTGGGCGCCGGTGAGAAAACTGCGCGTGGCGGCGTTGCTCACACTGCCAGTGACGGTGGATTGCGCGAACGCGGCGGAGACAATCGCGAACGCCAGCGCGAACGTGGTGAAAAACCGCAGGCGCGCAGAGCGGATGCAAGGTGGAGAAATTTTCATGGGAGGGTTTTCGTTTTGAGGTTCAGGGTTTGGGTGAGTGACGGCGATTGAGGAAAACAAAGGCGCCGAGCTTCGCGGCGGTGAGCACGTCGGACGTGCCATCGCCGTTCAGGTCGGATAGCGCGAGCGCGTGCGCGTGCGCGTGCGGCTGCGAGAACGCGACACCGCACGGTTTCTCCTCGTTTCGCGTGCCCATGCTACGGCCTTCGGCCAACGTGATCCCGCCGTCGGCAGTCTTCGTTTGCTCGCAGGAGGCGGGGCCCCAGCCGCAGGAATTCTTGGCTGGGCTGAGGTCGTCGCCGAGATCCTGCTCGGTGAAGACAATTTTCTCCACGCGCACCGATTTCTTCCCGGCGCCGGCGAGCGTGAACGTGAATGCGACAGCGGCCAACGCGGCGGCGAAAGGGTGAAGGTAAGCGGGGGTCATGAGGGAACGGGGGGCGTCGTTTTCGGTGAACGGCGACGACCGTGGGGGCGGGGGGCGAAAAAGACTTTTTCTCATCAGGAGCTAAATCTTACTCGCGTCCATCGTTTGACGGGTGCCCAAGAGACTTTGCGCCTTTGGTCGCATGCCCAGACGGGCCCAGAGTCACGTGCGTGCCTGCGCGCATCGGCCGAGCGACCAAAAGGTTTGCGGGGCACCGTTCCAACCACGTAGTCACCATCAACCCTTCCTCGCCCCATGCCCCTGCGCCCCTTCCTTGTCCGTGCGTTGCTTGCGCTCACCGCGCTCGCCGGTTCGCCTCATGCCGCTGATGCCGCACCCACGGCACACGTGCGCCAGCTCACCAGCGGACCGAACCATCACTTTTTTGGATACATCGGCCAGTCGCGCACGATTCCGTGGAACGCCAGCCGTCGCTACCTGCTCGCCCTCGAGACCGCGTTTCAGGACCGCCTGCCTGGCGCCGGCGATGCCGCGGGCGTCTGCCTGATCGACACGCAGGACGGCAACCGCCTCCGCGTCGTCGATCGCACCTTCGCGTGGAATCCCCAGCAGGGAACGATGTTCTACTGGAATCCCGCGCACCCCGAGACGCAGTTTTTCTTCAACGACCGCGACCCGAAGACCGGCAAAGTTTTCACCGTGTTATTCGACATCACACTCGGCGGCTCGCCCGCAAACGCCGGGACGACCGCCCCCGGCGGTCGCGTGCGCGAGTATCGCTTCGACGATACGCCCGTCGCCAATGGCGGTGTCGCGCAGAACGGCGGCTACTTCCTCGCGATCAACTACGCCCGCATGGCGCGCCTCCGCCCCGTGACCGGCTACAAAGACGCCCGCGACTGGACCGCAGGCGTCGCCGCACCCGCCGACGACGGCATCTACCGCATCGACGTCGAGTCCGGCGCGAAACGCCTCCTCGTCTCGTTCACACAGCTCAAGGCCGCGCTCGCCCAGCTACCCATCCCGCCCACGCGTCTCGAAGAGCGCCACCTCTTCATCAATCACACGCTCAACAACCGGAACAACGACCTCATTTATTTCTACTGCCGCGCCGATTTCGAGACGACGCCCACCGACCGCGTCAATGTGCCCTTCACCATCCGCCCGGACGGTACCGGGCTCACCCCACACACGACGTTCATCGGCGGCCACCCCGAGTGGGAATGGGGCAGCCGCATCATCGGCTCCGCCGAAGACCAACAGGTAATTTACGACACCGGCGCGAAAAAAATCGTCGAGCGCCTCGGCGGTAAAGAGGTGTTTCCGAATCCGGGCGGCGACATCGCCCTCGCGCCCGACGGCCGCTGGTTCGTCAACAGCCATCGCGCCGGCCAGTACAACCACTACACCTTCCTCGACCGCAACACCGGCCGCACCTTGCGCGCTCCGCCTGTCTTCATGGGCCAATGGAACTCCGGCGACCTGCGCCTCGACCCCGCACCATGCTGGAACCGCACCGGCGATGCCATCGTCGTACCCGGCATCGCGCCCGACAGCACGCGGCAGATGTTCGTGATCGAGCTGCGTGAACATGAATAAAGATTTCTGTTCCTTCCGCAGGCGGCACCCGCTTTACTGACTGATCGTTTGCGTTCTTCCCCGCCTCCACCCCATGAATCGCCGCTCGTTTCTCCGCTCCACCGCCGCGCTCGCCGCCACCGCGCCGTTCGCCTCGTCGCTGTCCGCCCAGTCGGCGCCCGCCGCCGCATCGGCCGCAGCCGCTCCGTCGAAACCTGCCCGCAAGAATCCGAAAGGCTTCATGTTCGCGACGCTCAATAGCGAGACGTCGAAAAAACTCAGCCTGCGCGAAAAATTCCAACTGCTCCGCGACGCCGGTTTCGCCGGCGTCGAGCCGTCGAGCGCCATGAATCAAGCCGAGGTGCTCGCCGCCCGCGATGCCACGGGCCTCCAAATCCCGAGTGTCTGCATCGCCACGCACTGGGCCAAACCCCT
>CAMATV010000498.1 GCA_945861235.1 Opitutus sp. GAS368 | reverse complement strand
TCGGTGATGAGTTCGAGGGTGCGCCCGAGGACGCCGCCGGCGGCGTTGGACTCCTCGATGGCGAGACGGGTCCCTTTGTTAACGTTTTGGCCGAAGACGGCTTCCTTGCCGGTCATCGAGGCGAATTCGCCGAGTTTGATGGTGTCTGGTTGACGATTGCAGCCGGACGAGGTCAGCAGGGCGGTGGTCGTAACGAGGACGCTGGCGATGAGCTGGATGAACGGCCGGGAGGCGGAAATCATAGAGTGGCGGAGAAGAAGAGCGGGCGCGGAGACAAGGCGAGGCATAGCCGGTTTTCAACCAATCTGTTTCCCCTGCGGGCATAAAAGAGACGAAAGGGAAGTGGGGCGAAGAAGCGGGGGTGTTCCCTGGGCTGGAGTTTTTTTGGAATTGGGCTTTCCGCCGGGTGATCCGAGGCCTTTGATCGCGGACATTGAACACCTTTGACCGGCATCTTTTGCGGGAGTGGCTGCAGATTCTCGGGTTGGTGCTTGTGGTGACGTGCGGCTTGTTGGTCGTGCAAGTGCTCTACGACGATTTTCGGTCGCTGCGCGAATTGGGGGCGCGGGGCTGGGTGCTGTGGCGCTATCTTGCGGTAACGCTGCCGAGCTTTCTCGCGGTGGCGCTGCCCATCGCGCTGCTGATTTCCTTAATGTTCACGCTCGGAAAATTACACCGCGCCAATGAACTCACTGCGATGCGGGCGGCGGGCGTGGGGTTTATCCGCCTGACGGCTCCGGTGTGGTTCGTGGGGGTGCTGTGCTGCGGGCTCTCTTGGTGGCTCAATACGACGGTGGTGCCTTGGTCGGTGGAGGAGTCGCGGTCACTGCGCGACGAACTGGGGTTTCAGCGTGATGCGAAATCGCTGACGCCGGATCGCGTCGGGGCGGCCTACAGCGTGGCGTTCGACAATGCGCGCGAGCGGCGCATGTGGTTTTTCAACCGCTACAGCCGGTTCACGAAACATGGGTATGGCGTGTCGGTGTCGGAACTCGACGCCCAGCGGCGCGAGACGACGCGATTCATCGCCGCCGAAGCGTGGTATGACGACCAACGGCACGGTTGGGTGTTGAAGGATGGACGCGAGCTGGCGTTCGCGCCCGAGACGGGGGAATTGCTGGGGTCGACGCCGTTTACCGAAAAAATCAAAGGAAACTACCGCGAAGATCCCCAGCTGATGTTGCTCATCGACCGGCGCCCGGTGGATCTCTCGCTGCACGAGATGGGGGAACTGATCGAATATTTGGAAGCAGAGCAGAATCCGAAGTCGGTGCCCTATGCGGTGCGTTATTATGGTTTGATTGCGGATACGCTCGTGCCCCTGCTAGTCATCGCGATGGCGATTCCGTTTTCCGTGACCGGTGTGCGCGTGAATCCGGCGGTGGGTGTTTCCAAGTCCATCGGGCTCTTCTTTCTCTATTACGTGATGGCGAACATCGCGGCGTCACTGGCGACGAAACAGATTGTCGATCCGGCGGTGGCGGCATGGTTGCCGAATATCGGGATGGGTGCGCTGGCGCTGTGGTTTTTTTCGCGAGTGCGATGAAAAAACGGGAGACGAAGTCCGGGCGCTGACGCCCCGCGCGCCGCGCGCTCCGCGCTTCAACGGCCGTTTTTAGGTTCGGTGAGTGGAAGCGCCATACGGCGACTGAGCGATCCGCCTCACTTTGCGGCTTTGCGTTTCCCTTTTTTCGCTTCGCCGACGGGCGCGGTGGCGGCGTCGAGTTTGGCGCGGAGGTTGGCAAGGATGCGGGGAATGTAGGCGGCGTAGCGGTTGTCGGGCACCGTTCCGGTGGCGGGAAGTGCGAGGATGGCCTCGCGGGCGAGACTGTATTTTTTCTGGCCGAGGGCTTCGAGGGCGTGGAGCGCGGCGAGCGCGGTGAACACGTCGTGCTTGCTCCAGTCGGCGAGGGACGTGAGCACGGGGAGTGCGGTGGCGAGATCGGCGGGAGCACCGAATTGGCCGAGGGCTTCGGCGGCGACGATGCGCACGTAGGGCGAGGTGTCGGTGAGCGCGCGGACAAATTCGGTGCGCGCGCCACTCACGATGGCGGGGCCGCGCATATACAGACCGATCGCACCCCAGTAGCGGACGGCGCTGTCGGTGTCGGTGAGGAGTTTTTTTAATGCAGGCGTGGCGTCGGGCTTGAGCGAGGAGGCGAGTTCGGCGGCGGCGGCGATGCGCTCGTAGGGATATTTGGTATCGTCGTGGCCGAAGTCATACGGGGCTTGCGTGCCGGCGCGGGTGAGGCGTTCGCCCTCAGGGATGAAACCGAGGTCGCGGATGCGGCGGGAGTGGGCCTGCTGGGCGGTGCGGAATTTAGCGAGCGTGGCTTGGTGCGCGGGCGAGGCGGCGAGATTGTTCACTTCGTCGCGGTCGTGCTGGAGATCGTAGAGTTCCTCGGGGGATTTCGGTGTTTGCCAGAATATGCTCTGGCCAGCGTTGAGTGTGCCCTCGTCGTAGAGTTTTTTCCAGACGGCGGTCGTGGGGGTTTTGAACTGGGTGTCGACGTGCTGGCCTTGCGAGAGGTGCGGGAGGTAGTTGCGTAGGTAAACGTAGCGTCCATCGGTGACGCTGCGCACGAGATCGTAGCGCTCATCCATGCGGCCGCGGAACCCGTAGACGTAGGGCTGGGGCGGGGCGATGAATTTGCCGAGGAAGGCGTAGCCCTGCATCCACTCCGGCGGCTTGACGCCGGCGAGGCTGCACATCGTCGGCGCAAAATCGACGAAGCTCACCGCGCGATCGGTCGTGCCGCCGGCGACATAATCGGCGGGGCGGAGATCTTTGAATTTTTCCGGAATGTGTACGATGAGTGGCACGTGGAGACCGGAGTTCGCGGGCCAACGTTTGCTGCGCGGCATGCCGGAGCCGTGGTCGGCCCAGTAGAAAATGATCGTGTCATCGGCGAGCCCGTCGGCGGCGAGTTGGGCGAGGACGGCGCCGGCGTCGGCATCGGCGGCGGTGACGCTGTCGTAGTAGAGCGCCCAATCGCGGCGGACTTCGGGCGTGTCAGGGTGATAGGCGGGGACGCGGACTTTGGCAGGGTCGTGGATGGGTTTGCCCTCGGCGCCGAGTTTGATGATCTGGCTCTCGTGGCTCTTGGTGGAGTTGAAGACGGCGAAGAACGGTTTGCCGGCGGGGCGGTTTTTCCAGTGGGCTTGGGCGGAAGAGGCGTCCCAGACGGCGGGAGTTTTCGGAAGGTTGTAGTCCTCCTTGG
>CAMATV010000497.1 GCA_945861235.1 Opitutus sp. GAS368 | reverse complement strand
GCGCCGACGACTCCGCCGGACACCTGATTGCCCACGTTGTTATCCGTCGCTTGGTCGAAGGAGATCGGCAGAGAGACGAGGACGTTTTCGCGAAACGGATTGGTCGGCGCGTTGCCGGGGACGGCAAATTGATAGGCTCCGTTGCCGAGCGGCACCCATTTGGCCTCGAGGGTCGCGCTGCGGTTGAAGGCAAAGTCGGCGAAAAAGCTGACCTTCGCATTGAGCTGGTGATCGATGCGGGCCATCAGGGCCTCTTTGCGGGAGACGTGGGCGAGCGTGCTTTCGTAGCCGCGCCAGACGCTCGGGGCGAAGTCCAGATTGTAGCGGCCGGCGTTGGCGAGGAGGCCGGCATCGCGGGTGGCCGTGGAGGTCGAGGGCGCGGTGTTGTAGGGGATGTGGGTGAGGCGAGAGCCGAGGGGCTGACCGGTGGACTTCAGGGTGAGCGTGACGGTCTGCGCGTTGGCAAAGCCGTTCACGGCGGAGTTGTTCAGGACGATGTTGGGTGTGGCCCCGCTGTTGAAAGTCGTGGTGGTGGAGTAGAACGTGGCGGGGCTGTTGGCGACGGCGCGCTTGAAGTTCTGCTCGAGAAACGGGCGATCTTTCAGGCGGAGCGGTTTACCGTCGCTGTAGCTGCCGCTGACTGTGACGTGCGTGCGGCGGCCAAGCGAGAAACCGTAGATTGCGCTGAGGGTGCGGATGGGCGCATCGGAATCGAAGGTGTTTTGGTAAGTGGTGCTGACCTGGCCGCCGGTGTAGTTGCGCTTGAGGATGACGTTGACGACACCGCCGACGGCGGAGCCACCGTAGATGGCGGAGGCGCTGCCGGGGAGCACCTCGACGCGATCGATCGCGGCCAACGGGATGCCGTTAACGTCGGGCTGAAACGTCGCGCCGCGATTCGCGAAATTGGACGTGCGCATGCCATTGATGAGAATCAGCGTTTGCGCGGCTCCGAGGCCGCGGAGGTTGATCGAGCTGGTGGAACCGAGCTGGTTGCTGAGGCCGCTGGGGTCGATCTGGGCGTTGGTTTCGACGACGGAGTTTTGCGTGAGGCTATCGCGGAGCACGTCGTCGAGATCGGTTTTGCCGGAGTTTTCGATCTCCTCGCGCCCGATGATGTAATAGGCTTGGACGTCGTTTATCCCGCGCGGGATGTCCATGTTGGCATCGGTGAACGGCACGGGCTTTTTTTCGTGGATTTTGAATTCGGACATGACGGTGACGGTGTCCTTGTTGGCGGTGCTAGGCGCGGTGGTGGAAGGGGCGGTTTGTGCGAGTGCGGGGAGCGCCAAGACGGCCGAGAGCCAAAGCGAGGACGTGCGGCAAGGAGTGTTCATGGGGAGGGGCAATTGCGATTTCGGGTGGGTGGGCAGATCGGGAAAATGCCGGTCGGGATGGAAGTAACGAAGTGAAGATACCTTTTTTGTTCGCTTGGCGCCATGAGAGTTGGCGCAAAAAGAATGAGTTTTTTCACCGGCGGGCCGGTGGGGGGCGGCGCAAAGCGACTGTGGCTTGATCTTTTGCGAAGAACGGCAACGGTGACGGCCATGCCCGCGCTTCGCCCCGCCCGTCGCCGAGAAGTGGCGTTGTTGATTGAGACTTCGAACGCGTATGCGCGTGGGCTCCTGCAGGGCGTGGTGCACTACATCCGAGAGCATCAGCCGTGGTCGTTTCATCTGATGGAGCAGGGGCGGGGCGACGATCCGCCGGCGTGGTTGGCGGGTTGGAAAGGAGACGGGATCATTGCGCGGATTGAAACTCCACGGATCGCGGCGGCGGTGATCAAGGCGGGCTTGCCCGCGGTGGACCTGAGCGCGGCGCGCCTGGTGCCCGGGCTGCCGTGGGTGGAGACGGACGACGCGGAAATCGCGCGGCTGGCGGCGGAGCATCTGCTCGAGCGCGGGTTTCGGCATTTTGCGTTTTGCGGCGTGGCGCGGTTCAACTGGTCGGTGTGGCGCGAGGAGCACTTTGCGGCGCGGGTGCGGGCGGCGGGGCACGATTGCCATTTATACCGCCCGAAGCAGGAAGGCGCGGCGGCCGAGCAGGTGGCGGAGATCGGGCGATGGATCGCGACGTTGCCAAAGCCGGTGGCCATCATGGCGTGCTATGACAGCCGCGGACAACACGTGCTCGATGCGTGTCGGAGCGCGGGGCTGGCGGTGCCGGACGAAGTGGCGGTGATCGGAGTGGATAACGACGAGCTGTTGTGCGAACTGGCCTCGCCGCCGCTCTCTAGCGTGATCCCCGATGCGCACGGCGCGGGCTATGCGGCGGCGGCGCGATTGGACCGGCTGATGGCGGGGAAGAAAGTGACCCCGATGGCTGAGTTGATTCCGCCGCTCGGAGTGGCGAGCCGGCATTCGACGGATGCGCTGGCGTTGGATGACCGGGCGATCGTGCAGGCGGTGCGGATGATCCGCGAACACGCGTGCGAGGGGATCAACGTGAGCGACGTGTTGAAGACGGTGCCGTTGTCACGACGGGTGTTGGAGCAGCGCTTTCAAAAACTGCTGGGGCGTACGCCGCGGGAGGAGATTTTGCAGGTGCGGCTGGCGCGGGTGAGACAATTGCTCGGTGAGACGGAACTGGCGCTTTACCAGATCGCGGAGCGTACGGGCTTCGAGCACGTCGAGTATCTGAGCGTGGTGTTCAAACGGGAAATGGGCGTGACGCCCAGCGCGTGGCGGGCGGGGGCGCGGGGGTGAGGGGGAGGCGAGGATGGCGGACAGGGCGCTGGGGATAGCGCCCCTCCGTGCGGAGTGACTGAGGGAAAATCACAGGGCACTTTACGGGTACACGGTTTGGTGCATGGTGGGGGCATGAAGAGTCGCAAATACCTCTGTTGCGCGGCTGCCGTGGGAATAGTTGCCGCAATTTTCTTGGGCGGATGTGCGTCGGGCCAGATGTCGCGCATCGATGCGAATCGGGATATTTATGAGGCGTGGCCGATCGAGACCAAGCAGGCGGTGCTCGATGGAAAAGTGGAACCGGGCATGTTGCCGGAAATGGTCAAGGTGGCTTGGGGCACTCCGACCGAGGTGGTGGGGAGTCCGGGTGGTGGGCCGGGTGACGAAATTTGGGTTTACAAAAAAGGCGGCCAAGATCCCTCGATGATGGGCTACCCGGGCGCGAGTAATCCCGGCGGCTATCCCAGCAGTGGATATCCGGGATCCGGATATCCGAGCGGGGGGTATCCGGGCGGCGGATATCCCAGCGGAGGTGGTTCG
>CAMATV010000496.1 GCA_945861235.1 Opitutus sp. GAS368 | reverse complement strand
ACCGTGGCCCAGTTCGATGAACAGATCGCCGAAGGCCTGATAGGACCCCGGGTCGATTTCATTCCCGGTCCAAAGCGACAGCTCGTTAAACTGGATGCGCTCGATGTCCGTCTTGCCGAAGACCATCGCGCCGACGGCGCCGTTGCCGACGGGCAATGCTTCGGTCAACCAATTCACCGCGGGTTTGTCATACCAGAGTTTGGTTTCGGCGGCGTGCGCTGCCACTGCGGCCAGCAGGGCGGTGAGGAGTGTGAGGGTGCGTTTCATGATGTGGAAATATTGCTCGGTCGGAGCTCAGAAGCGGCCGTTCACGCCCATCGTGATTGTGACGAAATTGATCGTCGTGCGGCGTGTGCGGTCCTTGTAGCCGCTGTACCAGCGCTGCGGCTCGTTGAGGACATTCGATGCGTCGAGGGTGAAGCCGAGCGCAGGCCTGTATTGGTAGCCGACGCCCACATTCAGGGTCTTCATTCCGTAGCGAAATTGGCTGAGCGCCGGGTTGGCGGCGTTGAAGTTCGTCACGGCTTCGCCGATGAAATTGTAGAGTGCCTGGGCACTGTATTTGCCGTAGTTCCAGCGCAGGCCCGCGTTGTAGGTCATGGGAATGAAGTCGGCGATCATGCGGCGGGTGAAGTAAACCGCAGGGTTGCCGGGTGTCGGCGGCCGGCCGAGCACCGGGGCGCCGCCGGGAGTGACGGAACTGCCCACGCCATGCTGGTCGAGCCAGCTGTAGTTAAACGTGGCCGAAAGGCCCTTCAGGAAGCCGGGGAGAAAGGTCAGCTGCTGGTTGTAGGCGGCCTCCCAGCCCTGCACGGTGACGGTCCCGCCATTGAAGGACGTGAAGGCGGAGAACCCCGCGAATTCACCATCGTAGCCGTTGTCCGTGCCGGCGGGCACGATGCCGACAAACTGATTCGTGACGATGAAGTCGCGGATGTCCTTGTGGAACCAACTGAACGTGATGCTGCCCGCAGGCTGGTTGATGTAATACTCGAGCGTGGCATCCCAGTTCTTGGCTTGCTGCGGCTTGATGCCTGGGTTGTTGACGGTGATTGTTTGGGTGGTCGCGTTGTCGACGGAGGAGAGGCTCGGCAAAAAGTTGTTCAACGCCGCCCGGCCATAACTGGTCGAGTAGCTGAGACGCGCCTTCAGGTCCTTGGTGATGTCGTGCCAGGCGTGGAGGCTCGGAAACTTCTGACCGAATTTGCCGTAGAGCACGCGGTCCGTGCCAGCGTAGTCACGCTGGGCGGCGGCGATCGCCACGGCCGGGGCCGCGGTGATGGCCGTTTCCGGGGCAGGGCTGGCTCGACGTGCCCGCACCCAGCCCCAACTGCGCACGTGCACGTCCTCCAGGCGAATCCCGCCGAGGAAGCCGGTGCGGGCGCGCCAACCATCGCGACCGAGCCGACCGTTGAGCATGGCGTATTGGGCTCCGATGGACTCGGTAGCGCCATTGGTGCCGATGAACTTTTGGCTCTCGTTGTAATAAAAGTCCTCGGTCCAGAGTTCGGGACGATTGATGCGTCCGTTCGTGGTGACCGCGCCCTCGGACCAAAAATAGGGGATGGCGCGGCCGGTCTTCGCGCGATCATAGCTGAGGTAGTTTGGATCGGAGGGGAAACGGACCGAGGGATCGTAGGCCAGAGTGGACTTCAGGACCCAACGATGGGCGTCCTTAAACCAGTTATCCAATTGGAGCGAACGCCAATGAAAGCCGGTCTTGAATGCGATCGGGGCTGAGATCGGCAACTGGTAGCGCGCGTCGAAACGGAACTGCTTTTGCAGCTGGTCGCGTTCGTTGTTGGTTTTGACAAACCCATCGGTGGGTCGCGGGAGAAAATTGTTGGGATTGGTGAAATCGGGTCCACCGTTCTGGGTGAATTTGGGATGCAACGCGTCCTGGGTCTGGTCGATGATCCAGCCGGCCCCGCCGTAGGCGACCGCGCGGCCCGGCACCTGCGTCGCGGGATCGAAGAGGCGCATATTGAGCACACCGCCGTTCGTCTGGCCACCGTTGGTCGTGGTCCGCGCGATGCCCGCAGTGTATTCGAGGTTGAGATTCTGGAACGTGTGCTCGCCGGTGAAATCGGCGCGGCCGGCGCGGACGTTGTAGTTGAGCGGGCCGCTGGCCTGCAGATCGATGAGGTTGGCGGTGACCGGCACCGGATTCGCCGCGACGGTGTTGGCGCGGACGACGGTGACCTTGTCGGTGAAGGCGCCGGCGACGACGCCCGTGGTGGTAGCGTTGGGCACGGTGGTGTTGCCTCCGGTCTGGGCGATCAGGCGCACGGCGCGGCGGTGGCGCTCGAAGTTTTGGTTCTCCGTGATATTGAGGGTGAACTTCGTGGTGTTGGACCACTTGTAGTCGGTCTTGAGGTTAACGGACTGCTGCTTGCGGTTGTTGTAGTTGTCCCACGTCTGGTAATTCCAGATGGGCGCGGGGCCGTTGAGCAGGTTGGTGCGGTCGAAGATGGCCTCGAATCCGCCCACCGCGTTTTCCGAATAGAACACGTTGAGCGAGGTGCCGAGGTTGCGCTCGCCACCCAAGACACTGAAGACCTGCTGGTGCGTGAGGTTCAGGATCGGGTGCGCGCGATGCTGCGAACGCATCGGCGTCTGCTCCAGGAACGGCGGAGCCCAGCGCATGGAAAAATTGTAGGTGGTGCGGCGGTCCTCCTTCATCGAGAACGTCGAGCGCGTCTTGAAGTTGATCGTGCCCCCGAGAGAGTCGGCGCCTTTGTCGGGCGTCTGGCCCTTGATGAGTTCGATTGCCTCGAACATCGCGCCGGTGATCGACTGCAGTTCGAACGCGCGCGTGAGGCCGTTGGTGGTCAGTGATCCGCCGTCGACCGTGACGTTGTTCAACTGCGGGTTGGTGCCGCGGATGTTGAACATGAAGTTGAGGCCCTCGTCGGTCGGGCCCCCGGCGACGCCCGGGAGCCGCATGACGACTTCACCGGCGCTCATGTTGGGCAAATAGCCGAAGGAATCCATGGAGATGACATCCTTCACGTTGTCCGCGTTGCGCTTTTCGGTGATCTGCGCGGCATTGCCCTCGCGCTCGCCGGTGACCTTGAAGGCGTCGAGCTTGTAGATGCCGCTCGTGAGATCGAAGTTGCGCGTGGCGCTGATGCCTGTGGCGACGACCACTGTCTCCCGCATGCTGTCGAGTCCGAGGTAGGAGACGACGAGCTGATGCGTGCCGACGGGCACGCCATTGAGCGTGTAGCGACCGGC
>CAMATV010000495.1 GCA_945861235.1 Opitutus sp. GAS368 | reverse complement strand
AGGCCGTGCCGATCTTTTTTTCCACGGTAACGCCGGGGTAGTTGCCCACCTTTTGTTTTAATCCGGTGAGAGCGTTAAAGAGCGTCGTCTTGCCGCAATTGGGATTGCCGACGAGTGCGTAGACCGGGGTGCGCGTCGACGACGGGTGGGCGAGCGTTGAGGAAATGTGCGACGGCAGGGCCATGAGGGCGGCGAGGTCGGGTTATTCGGCCGGTTCTACGAGCACGTAATCTGCGTCTGACTTGCGGAGGCTGAGGTGGTAGCCACGCAGTTTGATTTCGAGCGGATCGCCGAGGGGTGCGGTGCGAACGAGTGTCACGCGGGTGCCGACGAGCAGGCCCATTTCGCGCAAGCGGATGGAGGCTGGGTCGGCTTTGGGAAATTCACGGATGACGCCTGAGGCACCGACCGCGAGCTCCGAGAGCTTGATGGGAGCGGCCATGGCGGCGTTCAGCGCCGGCTGACTTGTTCGACTAAGATATTTTTCGCGGCACCGTGGCTGAGGGCGATGCGATTGCCGTTGACCGAGCAAAGGATCGTCACGGTACCAGAAATTTTGGTCACGCAGGCTGATTCGCCAAAGCCCATCTCGCGGACCCGTTGGCAAAATTGCGCATCACCGGTGAGTTCGCAGACGCGTCCGACGATGCCTGCAGGAAGCTGGCAGAGGGGCAGACGAAGGCTGGGTGTGGGCTGACTCACGAAGGGGTGCGGGGTTGGCTGCTGAGACTCGGTTTCAATGGCGGTCTAAGAAAAAGGCCCGGGCGCGGAAAACGCGAGCGGGCCGTGAAGAATTTTTTAGCGGCGGCGGCGCTTGACGGCGAGTTGGACGCCGCTGTAGCGCACCAGGCTCTGGAGGTGTTCGTATTGCTGCGGATCGAAATCTTTGGCGGCTTTGAGTTCGGCTTCGGCGCGTTTGAGCGCGGCCTCGACGGCATGTTCGTCGATCTTTTCTTCGGTGATCGCGTGTTCGGCGAGCACTGAAACGCGATCACCTTCCACTTGCGCGAAGCCCCCGCTGACGGCGAGCAGGGTGGTCACACCGTTTTTCGTCACGCGGAGTTCGCCGTGTTCGATTTGGGTGAGCAGAGGAATGTGGCCGGAGAGAATGCCGATTTCACCGGTGGTCGTCGGGATGACGACGGTGTCGATGGTGTCGGCATAGACCCGAGCCTCAGGCGTGACGATTTCGAGGGTGAGGGCCATGGCCGATTATTTCTTGGCGGCGGCGGCGAGCACTTCGTCGATGCCACCCTTCATGTAGAAGTCGCCTTCGGCAATGTGATCGACCTCGCCATCGAGGATCATCTTGAAGCCGCGGACGGTTTCTTTGACGGGGACGTATTTTCCGGGCGTGCCGGTGAACACTTCGGCCACCGCGAAGGGCTGCGAGAGGAGGCGCTGGATTTTGCGAGCGCGGTAAACGGTTTGTTTGTCGTCGGCGGAAAGCTCGTCGAGACCGAGACTCGCGATGATGTCTTGCAGATCCTTGTAGCGTTGGAGGACGCGTTGGACCTCGCGGGCGACCTTGTAGTGCTCTTCGCCGACGATGTCAGCTTGCAGGGCCTTCGAGACGGACGCGAGCGGGTCGACGGCGGGATAGATGCCGAGTTCGGCGATGGAACGTTCCAACACAATGGTGGAGTCCAAGTGGGCGAAGGTGTTGGCGGGCGCCGGATCGGTGAGATCGTCGGCGGGTACGTAGACGGCCTGCACGGACGTGATGGAGCCCTTTTTCGTCGAGGTGATGCGCTCTTGGAGGAGCCCCATCTCGTTCGAGAGTGTGGGTTGGTAACCGACGGCCGAAGGAGAACGTCCGAGCAGTGCGGATACCTCGGAACCGGCTTGTGAGAAGCGGAAAATATTGTCGATGAAGAGCAGCACGTCCTGGTTCATCTCGTCGCGGAAATACTCGGTCATCGCGAGGGCCGAAAGGGCGACGCGCATACGGGCACCCGGGGGCTCGTTCATCTGGCCGAACACGAGCGCGACCTTGGATTTGCTGAGATCTTTTTGGTCGATCACACCGGCTTCGGACATTTCGTGGTAAAGGTCGTTGCCCTCACGGGAACGCTCACCGACGCCGGCGAAGACGGACATGCCGCCGTGGGCTTTCGCGATGTTATTGATGAGTTCGAGGATGACGACGGTCTTGCCGACGCCAGCACCACCAAAGGCGCCGGCTTTGCCACCCTTGATGAAGGGGCAAATGAGATCGATGACCTTAATGCCGGTCTCGAGGATTTCGGCCTTGGTATTTTGCTCGGTGAGCGTGGGCGACGGACGGTGAATCGGGTAGCGCTTTTCGAATTTGACCGGGCCTTTGCCGTCCACCGGGTTGCCGGTGACGTCGAAGATGCGCCCGAGCACGCCGTTGCCCACGGGCACGGAGATGGGCGCGCCGGTATCGACGACGGGCATACCGCGGACGAGACCTTCGGATGAAGACATCGCGATGGTACGGGCCACACCGCCGCCGAGGTGCTGCTGGATCTCGAGGGTGAGATTCTCCTTTTTGCCATTGACCGTGAAGTCGATGGTGAGCGCCTGATAGATGGGCGGGATGGCGTTTTCCGCGAACTGGACG
The DNA here is from genome assembly GCA_945861235.1 of Opitutus sp. GAS368. GTDB lineage: Bacteria > Verrucomicrobiota > Verrucomicrobiia > Opitutales > Opitutaceae > GAS368. The sequence continues at coordinate 650 of CAMATV010000495.1, read as the reverse complement.
TCGACGACGGGGCCGATGACTTGGACGATTTTACCGGTGTTGCTCATGTGAGAAAGGGTCGAGGGAAAGGGAGGCGCGAGAGGGTGGTCAAAAATTAAGCGGCGAACTGGGCGGCGGCGATTTCGAGGATTTCCTGCGTGATGCCGGCCTGACGGGCCTTGTTATATTCGAGGGTGAGCTCGCCGAGGAGTTTCGTGGCGTTGTCCTTGGCGGTCTTCATGGCGACCATGCGGGCGCTGTGCTCGGAGGCTTTCGCGTCGATGGCGTGCTGGAAGAGCTCCCGGTTAATGTAGAGCGGGAGGATGGCCTCGAGGACGCTCGCGGCGTCGGGCTCGAAGAGCATGGGGTTGTCGGCGGACTTGGTGGCGGTCGTGACCGCAAGGCCGGCGTCGGAGCGGAGATCGGCGATGATGTCCTTCACGCTGGTGAGCGGGAGGAGCGTCATGATCGTGGGGGCTTGAACGAGGGTGTTACGGAAGCGCGGCCAAATGACCTCGACGGTGTCGACGACGCCTTCGATGAACTGTTTCACCATGAATTCGGCGATGATCTTGATGTCGGCAAACGAGGTTCGATCATTCGCGGGAAAGTCAGCGAGCAAATCGCGGTGTGTCCGGGCAATGAATTGCGTGCCCTTGCGGCCGATGACG
>CAMATV010000494.1 GCA_945861235.1 Opitutus sp. GAS368 | reverse complement strand
GGCTTTGCGGAGCCATTGGGCGGCTTGGGGGATGTCTTTGGCGACGCCTGTACCGTTGAGGAGGATGAGGCCAAGGTTGCGTTGGGCGCCGACGTTGCCTTGTTCGGCGGCTTTGCGAAACCAGAGGGCCGCTTCGGTGGAGTTTTTGGCGACGCCGTCGCCTGCGGCGTAGTGGTTGCCGAGTTTGAATTGGGCGGCGTTGTTACCGCGCTCGGCGGCCATGCGGAACCAGCGGGTGGCTTCGGCGGCGTCTTTGGCGGAGCCGACGCCGGACTCAAACATGAGACCCAGGTTATACTGGGAGGCGATGTTCCTTTGTTCGACGGCTTCTTGGTACCAGCGGGCGGCTTGGATTTCTGAGGCGAGCTGGTTGTCACCGCCGCTGCGGATGAGGCTCAATTTGACGCGGGAAACGGCGTCGCCGAGTTCAGCGCGTTTAATGAGCCCAGCGGCGGATTCTCCTTCGATCTGCGCACGCGCGACCACGGCGAGAAATACTCCGAGGAGGAGAAACAATAGTGATTTCATAGTGGCGTGATCGAGATTCGAAAGGCTGTGACCTTCGATAGTTCGAATCAAGGATAACGACGCGAACTGAGCCCGGCTGGCACGGCTGAGTTGGGCGGCGGCGACTGGCAGGGGCGTCGGGCGGCTTAGATATTGGAGTAAGACTCAATCGAATTGCGGTCTTGGGAGACGTGGAACACGACGCGCTGGATGTCGTCGAGGCGCAAATGGCAGATCGCCAAGGCGGCAGGGTCGACCTTGATGGCGTAGCTGGACCAGCCGCCTGGGTTGGCAACAAAGCGGGAGGCGTAGTCGGCGAGGTGGACGAGCGAGGCCAACTTATGATCTTTCGAAGGTTGGTGGTGGAAGGCGATGGCGTCGGAAACTTCTTTGGGAAGTTTCCATTTTTGCATCAGGCGGGCGCCGAGGGCGGCGTGGTCGATGAGGCACAACTCGGTTTCGATTTGAATCCAGTTGGCGTCTTTTTCGAAAGCGGCTTTATTCGCTTTCTCTAAGTGAAGCATGAGTTCGGTGCTCAGGGCGGCCTTGCCGGTGTCGTGCATGAGTCCGGCGATGAAGGCGAGGGAAGGGTCGATAGAATCCCGGCCGGTCTCGGCGAGGAGTTCGCATAATCTTTGGGCGATGAGGGCGACGACGACGGAATGGACCCAGAGGTCGCGCCGTTGCATGCCGTAGCCTTTGTGCTCTGCGGCGAGTAATTTGCCGACACTGAGTGCGGAAACGAGGCGTAGGATCGCGGTGTAACCCATCTGCAGCACCGCTCCGTCGAGGACTTGGAGGACCTCGGCCTCGGAGCGTTTGCGTTCGATGACATTGCCCTTTTCGTCGACTTGGGCCTCTTCGTTAGAATCGAGTTTGCGTACCAGTTGCCCGGAGAGCTGGCGATCAGAATAAAGCGCTGTGACGACGTGTTCGTTTTCCTGAGTGGGATTACGCAACATCAACATCAGGCGACATACGACTTCGAGGGAGGTGGGGAGTTCGCCCATCTGGCGCGTGATGCGCTCGACGAGCTCATCGTCATGCGAAGTGCTCATAGGTTTTTCTCCGGTTGACCTGCTTCTTCGATGAGAACTTTGCCGGTGCCGTTGCGAATAGAAACGTCTCGCATGCCGGCGCCGCCGAGAGCTTCAACCGGGGCGGTAAGTCCCGCGGTCTTGATCAAATCCCGAAGGCGATTTGCGACTAATTTTCCAATATTCAGTTCGATCGTGGCCTCGGTACCGCTCACTTGGGCGGAGGTAATTTCGCTAGCGCCGATCAGGTAGACTTTGAGGCGCTTCTTGGCTTCGGTCCAGGCCTCGTCGCCGGCATAAGTGCGGGAGATGGCGCGGAATGATTCCATCAAAGTAGGGAAAGCGGTGTCGCTGAATCCGTAGGGGTTGTTCCGGGCAAAGGTGGTGTTGCTCTTAGAATCAGGCATGAGCACGTGGGCGATCGCGCTCGCATGGACTTGGGCGTCGTGGACGATCAGACAGACGCCGAAGCCTACTTGCTCGGCGGAGAATTCGACCTCCTCGCTATCAGTCGCGCGACCAGTGGCCACATAGACCGGTACTGTATTTGAGTTACTCATGACAACGTGGTCGGAGGTTAGGCATTAGAGAAGAGCGGGGGGGCGTGAGGCGCCCTGCCGCATAACGATAAAAGATTTAAAAGGCGATTGGGTTACGAGGCAAAGGCAAAACTTGCCTGCGGCTTTAAAGTGACTGCATCTAACTGATAATGAACTGAATGAAAACATGGCATTGCGTATGCTTGGTCGAGGGCATGACCGTAGGCCTCTACCAAAATACCGCCGCCCTAGCCGCTCTCGAGCGCTGGCAGCAGGCCTCGTCGCATAATATTTCCGCCAGCCAGGTGCCCGGTTTCAAGCGCCAGTTGGTCCAATTCTCCGCTCAACCCTCCGGCGAACTGCGCACCGGGCAGTTTAAAGCGGATGAAGGTCTGAACGGTTCATTCCCCTCGGCCCGCTTACGTTTGGATTTCGCGCCGGGCGAAATGGTCCAGACGCGTCGCGATCTCGATGTCGCGATCTCGGGTGATGGTTTTCTCAGCGTGCGCCTGCCGGATGGACGCGAGGGTTTTACTCGCGCCGGGCAATTATCCATGCGCGCCGATCGCACCTTGGTGACTTCGGATAACTTGCCGGTGCTCGGTGCGGGTCGCGAGCCCATCACGTTGCAGGCGGGCGGCACGGTCTCCATCAATGCCGATGGCGAGATCAGCCAAGCCGGCCAAATCGTCGATACCCTCGCGGTCAGTCGCTTTGCGGATACGCAAAAATTGGAGCCACTCAGCGGCGGCGTCTTTGTGCCGAGCGCCAACGAAGCCCCGATCGCGGTCGCCGGCGGCAGCGTGATGCAGGGCTACATCGAAGGCAGTAACATTTCCCCGATGCGCGAGATGATCGACCTCGTGGCGATTTCCCGGGCCTACGAAGCCAACCAAAAAATCATCTCCACCCGCGACCAGTTGCTCCAACGCACTCTGGACACCCTCGGCTGATCCTTTGCGAACCTCCACCCCTAGTAATCCGACACCATGAATCTCTCCCTTTACTCCGCGGCCACGGGCATGGAGGCCCAACAGCTCAACCTCAACACGATCGCCAACAATCTCGCGAACGTGAACTCCCGTGGCTTCAAGCGCAGCAAGATTGAGTTTCAGGATATGCTCTACCAGAAGCCCCGCGCAGCGGGTGCTCAAAATGG
>CAMATV010000493.1 GCA_945861235.1 Opitutus sp. GAS368 | reverse complement strand
ACGTCCCAAATTTGGACTTCGCCCATGCGGGCGGGGAGGCCGCCGGCGACGGCGAGGCGGGTGCCATCGGGGGAGAAACGCACGGACTCGATGCGCTCCGAGAGGCCGACGAGGCGAGCGACGAGGCCGGAGCCGTCGGCGTGGTGGAGTAACACCTCGTGAAAACCGGCGACGGCGAGCAATTTTCCGTCGGGGGAGAAATCGAGCGAGGTGATGGAGGGAGACCGCTGGTAGACGGGCGGGTGGGCGGCGTCGATGTGTTGGACGGCATTTTTCGGGGTGTCGTCAACGGCGCCCTCGGCGATCCACTTGGCGATGAGGGTGACTTCGGGCTCGGTGAGCGGTGGCTTGCCCTTCGGCATGTCGGCCTCGCCCTCGAACAAAGTGATGGCGGTGACCAGCGGGCTCTTGGCAGGCAGGTGAGGGACGACGGCTTTTTCACCGCTGTCGCCGCCGGCGAGGAGGCGGGTGAAATCGGTCATCACGTAGCCGCCCTTGTTTTTGGCGGGTTGGTGGCAGCCCTGGCAGTTGGCTTGGAAGACCGGACGGATTTGTTTCCAGTAGCTGACGGGGGCGTTGAGGTCGACGACCTCTGATTTTGGCGGCGCGGCGGCGAACGCCGGTGACGCGGCCACGAGCACCGCAAGCAATGCGGCAGCTCGAGAGGCGAATGAAAAGGGCAGCGGGCGTGGGGTGGGCATCACGAAAGTGGCGGCCTGTGCGGAGAGAACCGCAGGAAAGCCCCCTTATGAACCAAACTGCGGGGCCCAGCACAAGGCGCGATTTCGCAGAGGTGGGCGCCAGTGCGCGGCAGGTGTGTACGAGCAGGAAACCGTGCCCGGAGAATTCAGTCAGCTGGTGATTGCGGGTGGGGATCTGCGGAGACTCGCTTTCGGCGAAGCGTCGTGCAGCTTTTTGAAACAACCCCTCTGACACCCCATGGCGCTCCTCCAACTGACCGACGAACAAGTTCAAACCTGGACCCGCACGCAAAAAGACCGCTGGTGGTTTGAAAATGTTTATCGCGGCGATCTGCCGCAGCTCACCATCCGCTCGGCGGTCACGGGCTTTTTGCTCGGCGGCATCTTGTCGGCGACGGCGCTCTACATCGGCGGCAAAACGGGCATCAGTATCGGCGTGGGCCTGACGTCGGTGATTCTGGCGTTCGCGCTTTTTCGTGGGCTGGCGAGCATCGGCATCGCGAAAGATTTCACGATTCTGGAGAACAACTGCACGCAGTCGATCGCGACGGCGGCGGGCTATATGATCACCCCCCTCGTTTCGAGCATGGGTGCGTACATGTTGGTGACGGGGCGCATCGTGCCGTGGTGGCAGTTGATCGTGTGGAACGCGGTGATTTCGATCCTCGGCGTGTTGGTGGCGTTTCCGCTCAAGCGGCGATTTATCAACGAGGATCAGTTGCCGTTTCCCGAAGGCCGGGCCTGTGGCGTGGTGCTCGACACGCTCTACACGGGGAAGGGTGACACCGGGATGTTCAAAGCGAAACTGCTCGGAGTGACGGGCGTGTTTACGGGAGTGTATCAATTTCTCACGAGCGACGGGTGGATGACGCTCGTGCAGTTCAAACTTCTGCGCATGGACCAGTGGGCGGGGATGAAGGAGCCGTGGCATTTCCTCGAGCGCTTGGATACCTACTACTACAACCTCGCGGCGAAATATGCGCTGTGGACGCCGAAGATTCTGGGCACAGATGTGCGGCAGTTGGGGCTGCGCCTGACGCTCGATGCGGCCATGCTGGGGGTGGGAGGGCTGATGGGGATCCGCGTGGCGACGAGCTGCATCCTCGGTGCGTTTATCAACTTCGCCGTGCTGGCACCGATCATGATCGAGCGTGGCGATATCAAGGCCTACACGAATCCGGCGGGCAAACTGGTGCAGATCTCCCGCGGTGAAATTGTGAACCAGTGGTCGTTGTGGTGGGGCGTGACGATGATGGTGGTGGGCTCGCTCGTGAGTCTGATGGCGAAACCGGAATTGTTCACCAACGCGTTCAAGTCGCTCCGCCAACGTTCCGGCCCCGCGCCCGCGGCGGTGGCGGTGGACGATCCGCTCGCGCACATCGAGCTGCCGTTGTGGATGTCGTTTGTGGGGGTGCCGATCTTCAGTGTGCTCGGCGCGTGGGTGACGCATGAATTTTTCGGCGTGCCCTGGCTACTGGCGTTCATCTCGCTGCCGCTGATCTTCGTGCTGACGGTGATCTGCACGAACTCCATGGCGCTCACCTCGTGGACGCCGACGGGGTCGCTCTCGAAGATCACGCAATTTACGATGGGGGCGATCGACCGCACGAATCCGGCGAGCAATTTGATCCCCGCCGGCATGACGGCGGAGATTGCGTCGAATGCGGCCAATCTCCTCTCGGATATCAAGCCCGGCTATATGCTCGGAGCGAAGCCGCGGCAACAGGCCATCGGGCACGTGATCGGAATTTTCGCGGGCGCGATCGCGTCGACCCCGCTATTTTTTCTGCTGTTTCTGCCGCCGGATTCGGCCGGGGTGCGCTCGGTGGAGACGATCGTGTCGGATCAGTTTGCGATGCCCGGTGCGCTCCAGTGGAAAGGCGTGGCTGACCTGATCGCGAAAGGCGTGAGCAATCTGCCGCCCTCGGCGATCATTTCGATGATCGTGGCGGCGGTGGCGGCGGTGGCGTTTGAGGTCTTGCGGATCAAGACCAAGGGGCGATTCCCGATTTCAGCGGTGTCGGTGGGACTGGGCGTGGTGCTGCCGCCGGAATCGTGTTTCGCGATGTGGATCGGCGCGCTGATTTTCTGGTGGCAGGCGCGCAAGAAACTGGAGCCGGGTTCACGCGCACACGACATTTGGGTGGAAGGCTGCGAGCCGATTTGCGCGGGGTTGATCTCGGGCGCGGCACTCGTGGGCATCGGCAACGCGATCGTGAATGTGCTCATGTAGTTCGTGCGGGGCGGTGGACCGCGGCTACAACGGGTCGCCGAAGCGGACGCGTTTTGTAGAGCGTTGCTTCTGCGGAGATGGCGGGATGCCGAGGCGGGGGTCGCGGGTGCGGAGTAGTTGGACGAGACGGCGGGCGTCGGCTTCGAAGGTGTCGGCCGTTTCGGGGAGGTAGAGCCATTTGCCGAGGACGGGATGCGGCGCGAGCGAAGGGAAATCCGCGCGGAGGCTGGCGTGGTATTCGTGAAACGTGCACACGAGCACCCCTTGCCAGGGCTCGCCCTGAGTTGTCAGGAAAAGTTGGTGACACCCATG
>CAMATV010000492.1 GCA_945861235.1 Opitutus sp. GAS368 | reverse complement strand
CGTTCGCGAAACCTCACCGTCGTCGGTCTGATCGCGACCGCCGTTTTCATGGTGCTCTCCGTCGCTTCGTTCCGGAAACACGTCGGCTCCGAATGGCTCGCGCGCCCGAGCGGCACCGGCGGCTTCGCCCTCCAAGTAGAAACCACCGTCGCCCAAAACCACCCGCGCGACGGTCAGGCGAAGGGCTTTGAGATTTTCGAAAAACACGCCGCCGACCTCGGCGAGATCGTCCCGCTGCGCATCGGCGCGGGCGACAACGTGAACTGTTTCAATCTCAACACCACTCTCCAGCCGCGCCTCCTCGCCGTGGACGCGGCGCAGCTCGCCGCCCGTGGCGCGTTTCCCGTCAAGCCGAGCGCCGATTGGGCCGCCCTGCGCACACTCACCGCGACGGGCGCCATCCCCGCCCTCGTCGATGCCACCACTATGATGTGGGCCCTCAAGCGCAAGGTCGGCGACGTACTCGCGTACACCGACGAAAACGGTCGCGCGTTCGACGTGCAGATCGTCGGCGCGATGCCCGACTCCATTTTCCAAGGGAGCCTGATCGTCGACGAAACGCTTTTCCTGAAGAAATTCCCCTCGAACGCCGGCTATTCGCTCTTCCTCCTCGATGCGAAGTCTGCAGATCCGACCGCGATCGTTGGCCTCCGCAACCGCCTGACGACCGCGACGACGGACGCCGGGGGAAAAGTGGAACTCACCCGCGATGTGCTCATGGCTTTCCACCAAATCGAGAATACCTACATCGCCATCTTCAACGTCCTCGGCGCGCTCGGCGTCGTGCTCGGCAGCCTCGGCCTCGCCATCGTCGTCGCGCGCAATCTCCGCGAACGTCGCGGCGAGTTTGCCGTGCTTACCGCCATCGGGCTCCCGCGCGCCGTGCTCGCAAAAATGGTCTTCGCCGAATTCGGCCGACTCGTGCTCTGGGGCCTCGCCGTCGGCGCCTGCGCCTCGCTCGTCGCCATCTGGCCCAGCCTCAACGCCCTCCCCGCCCTGCCGACCCTCGTGCTCACCGCCGCGATGCTCACGGGCATCGCGCTGCTCAACCTCGCGAGCGGTTGGCTCATCTTCCGCTGGTCGCTGCGCGATCTCCGGCCGAGTGCGGCAATGGCGGCAGGTTAAGTTCGGGCCGATCGTGACGAGAAAAAACGGCCGGAAGCGCCTTCAGCCGCTCATACCAACGTCCTTTGGTTTCTGGACTGTTGGCCGGGTTGCCCGCTGTCGGCCCGGCCGGTGGCCGGGTTGCCCGCCCAACGGGCGGGCCTACAATGGCAAAGTCTGAAACATACGGGCCGTTGGTATAAGGCGTTTTTAAAATTCACGAGGGGCCGCACCCACCTTGACACCAGCCCGCGTGTGCTAGAGCTGTGCCTCATGGCTGCCACGCTCACCACCACCATCCCCTTCGTCTTGGCTGCCTGAAAATCCAGTTTCCTATCAGCCCCCGCCCCAAAATCGGATTTTGGCCGTGACAGAAAGAAACAGGGTCAACGTTGCGCCCAACCGATTAACAACTGTAGTTTCTTTGTAACCAAGCCGAAAGAACCGTGTGGCCGGGCTTGGCCAATCGGAGCGATGCGCCGATGTTGCGTGGAATTTACACGGGAGTTTGCGGAACAACCCGGAGTCGGCAGAATTCGTGTTGTTACCACCCACCCACCCCCTCTATGTCCCAAGCCATCGTCATCTCCCTGCTCAATATGAAAGGCGGCGTCGGTAAGACGACGGTCGCCGTCAACCTCGCCGCTTACCTCGCCCGCGAACACAGCAAGCGCGTGCTCCTCGTCGACCTCGATCCGCAAACCAACGCCTCACTCTCACTCATGTCCGAGAAAGCCTGGACCGCTTGGGCGGCGGAGCACGGGACGATGGCCGACATTTTTGAAGTCGGGGGCGAGGGCAAACGCGGCAAACACGACGATCCCCACAAGTTCAAAGACTGCATCATTCACAATGTCGTCCCGGAGATTCCGGGCCTCGATCTGATCCCGAGCCACCTCAAGCTCACGTTCCTTGATCTCGATCTGGCGGCGCGACCCGGGCGCGAGCGCATCCTCGGCCGCAAACTCAACAAAATCCTCGGCGACTACGACGTGATCCTCTGCGACTGCCCGCCCAATCTTCAGACGGCCACGCAAAACGCGCTCTACGCCAGCGACTATTTTATTGTGCCGATGCAGCCCGACTACCTGTCGTCAATCGGCCTCGGCCTGTTGCTCGACCGGTTGGAATACCTGAAGTCGGAGCTGGAATTTAAGATCAAGTGTCTCGGCGTCGTCTTCACGCGCGTGCGCCGCCACGTCGCGTTTCACCAAGAGACGATGGAGCGGTTGCCCGGCGAGAAAGCGTTTAAGAAACTGCATTTCTTCGCGACCGTGATCCCGGAAAACATCGCGATCAGCGAAGCCCCGATGAGCGCAAAGCCGATCATGGTCTACGACGGCAGCGCGACGGGCGCGGAGGCCTTCCGGGAGTTGGCCAACGAAGTGGTCGGGCGGCTGTAACGCTACGCGTTGTAGGCCCGACCGGTGGTCGGGCTCCGAGTAACCGACCGGCGGTCGGTCCTACAACGAACTCGGCTTATAAACCCTCCGGTCGCTGTCGCTCTTCTTGGCGGCACCGCCCTTGCCGTCACCATGCATCATGGTGCCGGCGAGCACGCCGTAAACCCCTCCCGGATCCGATCCCCCTGAAAATCCAGTTTCTTATCAGCCCCCGCCCCAAAATCGGATTTTGGCCGTGACAGAAAGAAACAGGGCCAACGTTACGACCCAACCGATTATCAAATGGTGTTTCTTAGGAGACCCCGCCTCAAAATCGGATTTTCGCCGTGACAGAAAGAAACAGGGTCAACGTTGCGCCCAAGCGATTAACAAATGCAGTTTCTTAGGAGCTTCTCACCTTGCGCGCTATGACTTGCATACGCCCCGGAGATTGTGCCGTCTGTCAAGAGTCAATACGTGACCCTTTCGGCTTGGCTCCTGGCGTCCTCCTACGTGTTGGACTTCGTGTTCGCCGAAACTCGGAGCGAATCGGAACTCGGCACCGCCGTTTTCGCGCCCACGGTAGGAAAAATGCGCGAAATCAGGTCGGGTGTGAAATATCCGGGTTACGAGCTTCTCACCTTGCGCGCTATGACTTGCATACGCCCCGGAGATTGTGCCGTCTGTCAAGAGTCAATACTGTGGTGTCTCACGCAGAAATCAGAAAACGGATACGAGTTTTTCCAGGGACAAGTCGGAG